>JAKSBB010000754.1 GCA_022361315.1 Desulfobacterales bacterium | reverse complement strand
GAAAGCACCAGTCCCACTGAAATAACGATAATGGCTGAGATACCTGCAATCCCGAATCCGGGGAGCACAAAGACCTCAACCCCCAGCAGAAGAAACCCAACCATAAAGATCAGCAACTCGGTATAATCCGCCAGCCCCACCAGGTATTGGTTAAAAAAGACCAGGGCCAGACAGAGGATGCCTATCATACCGGGCAGACCGAATCCCGGCGCCTTGATCTCCGTGTAGATGGCCCCAATACCGATGAGCATCAGGATAGGCAGAAAAGGCTGAAGGGCTCTCACCAGGCCTTCGGACCAGGATTCCTCAATTTCTGTCCGGGGGAGGGTATCAACACCAAGGGCAGCCAGGGCCTCATCCAGGTTCTTTACGCTTTTACGGGAAAATCCCAGATCACGGGCTTCCCCGTCATCCATGGTCAGCAGTTCCCCTTCGGCAACAATGGTCTTCTTTTCCGTGACAAGGGCTCTTTTCTCTTCGGAGAGATCCTCAAAATCAATTTTATCAAGGTAACGGGTCTCCCCGTCCAGAACGATACGGTAGACCTCCATGCTTTTTGTCACCATGGCCTCGGCCAGGACTTCCGGATAGTTGTTCCGCTTGGCCAGTGTCCGGAACTGGGCCCTGAGAACGGTTTGAATCTTTTCTCCTGCCTCTTTCTGTCCCTCGTTGGTTTGAATAATCGGTGCACAGTCTCCGATCAGGGTATTCTCCTTCATTACCAGGGCGCCTGCGGAAAGGGCGATGAGTGCACCTGCTGAAATCGCCCGTTTTTCCACGTAAGCCGCTGTCCGCTCCGGTGGTATTTCCGAAATGGTTTCCACAATTTCAAATGCAGAATCCACCCGTCCCCCAAAGGTGTCCAGCCTGAAAACAATCTTTGCCTCGGGATTGTCTTTTATATCTTCCAGGGCGCGGCGGACATAGGCAGCCAGACCGGGCTCAACCGGTCCGGATACCGGAATGATATAGAGGTGTGGCCCTTTAACCTTGCCTTCTTCAGCCAGAAGGGCGGGTTGAGCAAGCAGAAACAGTAACGGCATCAGGAGTAGTGTTTTCACAATGCCGGTCAGGGAGTTTTTATTTTGTGTCGACATCGGTGTGAACATCATGGGCATCATTCCCAAAGAGTTGGTGACAGATAGGCCATTATAGCATGAATGGATGGAATGCAAACCTAATTTTGCCCACTTCCATTTCAGGAACATGGTTAGGTTTAGTCAAAAACTAGTACTTCCGAAGGGGTAAGGCAGTTGCTTTTTAGGGGCAAAAGGGCTACTTTTTATATTTATACACGATATAATCACCAATACCGTACCAGACAGATTATCTTTTAAGGACAATTATTTTATGCAGCCTAAATCCCGGCACCTGATTCGTGGGAAAAAGATTTTCCCGCCTATGTTCTGGATCGTGTTCTTCCTTGCCCTCACGGCTGCTCAGGGATGTTCCGTTAAATCAGATCTGATGGGTCATCTGTCCCAAACCATACTGAACAACAACGATCTGGACATGGTGGAATCCGGTGCGCCGGCCTACCTGCTTATGGTGGACAGCCTGATTTCCCAGGATCCTGGGTCCAGCGACATACTTGCCACCGGCGCTCAGCTTTACACGGCCTATGCGGATGTTTTTGTGACAGACAGAGTCCGGGCAAAAAAAATGGCCGAGAAGGCGATGAAATATGCAGAATCCGCCCTTTGTGAAGCCAACGGCCATGCCTGCAGCCTCAGGGATAAACCTTTTACAGAATTTCAATCCGCCGTATCGGACATGGATGAAGATGATCTGCCTTACCTCTTCACCCTGGGTAATGCCTGGGCCTCCTGGATCATGGCCAATAAAGACGATTTCAATGCCCTGGCCGATATTTCAAAAATTGAAGCGATCATGCTTCAGGTAAGCCACCTGGACGATACCTACAGGGACGGTGCAGCCTACCTCTACCTGGGTACCCTGGCCACCTTCCTGCCGCCTGCCCTCGGGGGCAGGCCGGAAGAGGGCAGGGCCTATTTTGAAAAGGCCATCCGGCTGTCCGGTGGCAGAAACCTCATGGCCAAGGTAATGTATGCCAAGCTATACGCTAAAATGATGTTTGACCGCCCCCTGCATGACCGGTTGCTCACCGAGGTATTGGCAACCGATCCGGAAATGTCCGGATACACCCTGATCAACACCTATGCCCGGAAACAGGCCAGACAGCTTCTGGCTGAGGCAGACGAATACTTCTGATTCGGAGACAGATTCATGGTTACAACACCACGCATACTGACATTTATTGCCGTTATAACACTGCTTATCTGCAGTGTACCCGGTTTTGCCCAGACATTTAAAATCGCCACCCTCTCTCCCGACGGGTCCATGTGGATGGAAAAGATGCGCGAAGGCGCCAAGGCCGTTGCCCAGGAAACAGAGAACCGGGTGAAGTTTAAATTCTATCCCGGCGGTGTTATGGGCAACGACAGGGCCGTACTCCGGAAGATCCGTATCGGCCAGCTCCAGGGTGGTGCCGTGGTGGCCGGCAGTCTGGCCTCATTTTTTCCGGCCAATCAGATCTATTCCCTGCCCATGAAATTAAAAACCATAGAAGAGGTGGATTACGTCCGGCAGCACATGGATGAATTCATTATGCAGGGGTTGAATGAGGCCGGATTCGTCACCTTCGGTATTTCCGGGGGCGGTTTTGCTTATATTATGTCCAGGGAGCCCATTGAAAAGGTGGGAGATCTGAAAAACCGGAAGGTGTGGATCACAGACACAGACAGGTTGAGCAAAAGGGCCATGGACACTTTCGGAATCACCCCGATTCCCCTGCCCCTTGCAGATGTCAGAACAGCCCTGTCTTCCGGGCTTATTGATACGGTAGCCACCTCGGCTGTGGGAGCCATCGTGCTTCAATGGCATACCCAGATCCGGTATGTCACCAATATTCCTCTGCTCTACCTCAACGCCGTTCTGGCCATTGATAAAAAGCGATTCAACCGGATTTCCGCCGAAGACCGCGCCGTCGTTACCCGGATCATGACCCGGAAGTTCAAGGAAATTGATCTTCAGAACCGGGAAGATGAAACCAAGGCCGTTGCCGCCCTTAAAAACCAGGGAATTCAATTCATTACTCCGGAAAAGGAAGACCTGGAACTATGGCTGTCCACCGCAAGCCGTGCATCCCAGAACATGGTGGCCGAAGAGCCGTCGTTAGAGGCGGCCGCCAACAAAGTGGACCTGCTTCTTACGGAATACAATAAAACCAACGGAAACCAATAAGCCATCCTGATGTTTAACCGCCTGACATCGTTTCTACAAAAAATCGAAGACGGGATTCTTGTCTCCCTGATGTTGATCATGATTTCCCTGGCGGTGTTCCAGATTTTTCTGAGGAATTTCTTTGATGCCGGTATTATCTGGGCGGATCCGCTGGTCCGTGTCCTGGTTCTCTGGATAGGGTTGATCGGGGCCATGGCTGCCTCACGGACGGATAACCATATCAGTATTGATATCATCTCCCGGTTTCTGCCACCGACAATCAAACGCTTCACCAGCCTTGCGGTATACTTGTTTACCGCCTGTATATCGGGTCTAATGGCTTGGCACAGTTTCCGGTTTGTTCATATGGAACGTATGGACGGCATGGTTGCCTTTGCCGGCGTCCCGGCCTGGGTATGTGAAGCCATTGTTCCCATTGCATTTACGGTTGTCAGCCTCCGATACACCCTATTTTTATTTCATCAACTGATTGGTATCACGGGACGGGCCTCATGATCATTTCTATCATCAGTGCCCTCATCCTCCTGGCCTTTCTGGGTGCCCCGCTTTTTACCGTAATCATTGCTGCGGCCATGCTCGGCTTTTACACATCCGACATCGACCTGTCGGTCATGGCCATAGAACTATACAGAATTGCCGACACCCCGATTCTGCTGGCACTACCCCTGTTTACCTTTGCCGGCTATGTGTTGGGGGAAAGCAACACCTCAAACCGGCTGGTCCGCCTGACCCGGGCCTTCATGGGATGGATGCCCGGCGGCCTTGCCATTGTCGCCTTCGTTGTCTGCGCCCTTTTCACCGCATTTACCGGAGCATCCGGCGTCACCATTGTTGCCATGGGGGCCCTGCTCTACCCGGCACTGAAACAGGCCGGGTATGCCGAACGTTTCAGCCTTGGCCTGGTGACCACATCCGGCAGCCTCGGCCTGCTCCTGCCCCCCTCCCTGCCCCTGATCTTATACGGCATCATTGCCCAGCAGATGAGCGAAGGGGCGGATATTACCATTGAAGATCTATTTGTTGCCGGTATTTTGCCGGCCCTGTTGATGATCATCATGCTGTCGGCATGGAGTATCTGGGCCAACAAAAAGACACCGATCCCTTTGACGCCGTTCTCTTTTTCGGGTTGCGCTGCGGCAGTAAGGGAATCCATCTGGGAGATCCCTCTGCCCGTATTTGTATTTGCAGGGATTTACTCCGGTTTTTTTGCCGTGTCTGAGGCGGCTGCCGTAACGGCCATGTATGTCCTGGTGGTGGAAGTGCTGATTTACAAAGAAATTCCGCTGAACAGGCTGCCCGGCATTATCCGGGAATCCATGATCATGGTGGGAGGTATCCTTCTGATCCTGGGGGTTTCCCTGGCCTTCACCAATTTCCTGATTGACGCGGAAGCCCCCATGAAGCTGTTCAAACTTTGCCAGAGCGTTGTGGAAAGCAAACTTGTCTTCCTCATCCTGCTCAACCTCTTCCTTCTGGTGCTCGGCGCCATGCTGGACATCTTCTCCGCCATCATCATCATGGTACCCCTGATGCTTCCCGTGGCACTGGAATACGGTATTCATCCCGTCCACCTGGGTATCATCTTTCTGGCAAATATGCAGATCGGGTATTTCACACCACCGGTGGGCATGAATCTCTTTATTGCCGGCTACCGGTTTGAAAAGCCCATCGTGGATATCTACCGGGCCACGATTCCTTTTATGCTGGTGCTGCTCCTGTCCGTCCTGGTGATCACGTACTGGCCGGGTTTAAGCCTGTTTTTCATTTCCTGATACGGGCTTAAGATAAGTGTTGTAGATCTTGGCCACAGCGTCTGCCATCTTCCTGAACATATCTTCATCCACCTGCTGGGGGCGCTCCTGAAGGGTAAGGCGATGCATGGCCCGGCGCATGGCCACATAGGTTTCCTGCAGAATCTGGCTTTCCTCACCCGAAATCAACGCTTCCACACTTAACCCCTCCATCAGGCGGATATTATCGGTCCAGACCGTGATATCGGGGTAGTCTGCGGCATGATGAAGAACGGGGTATTGCACCAGAAACTCGATATCCACAATGCCGCCCAGGCCCTGCTTGAGATCAAAGACGCCCGGTTCATGTTTCAGGCGCTGCTTCCGCATCTTCTCTCTCATTTCAGATACGTCATCCCGCAGGGACTCCGGGTCCCGCTGACGGGTGAGGGTCTTTTCCCGGATTTCCTCAAACCGCTGAAAAAGTGCCGGATCCCCCGCAATGGGGCGTGCCCGGATGAGCGCCTGATGTTCCCAGGTCCAGGCCTGGTTTTCCAGATAGTCCTCAAAAGCTTCCACATGGGAAACAATGGTGCCGGAATCCCCACCCGGCCGCAGCCGCATATCCGCCCCGTAGAGGGTGCCGGCCGAGGTATGCATGGTCAAGGCATGGATAATCCGTTGACCCAGGTTGGAATAAAACCGAACCGTATCGATGGAACGGTCTCCGCCCTGGGTATATCCCGGATCAGCTTCGAAGAGGAATACCAGGTCCAGATCCGATTTATACCCCATTTCAAGTCCCCCCACTTTGCCGTATGCCACGACGGCAATGCCGGTGCCTTCCAGGCCGTGCGGTGTTATTCCTTCGGGCAGGCCGTATTTACCTGCGACGGTTTCCCAGGCGGAGAGAACCACCTGGTTGAGAATGGTTTCCGCAATATAGGTCAGATGATCGCTGACCTTCATGAGGGGATAATCCCCGCTGACATCCGCCGCTGCAACCCGCAAGGTGTTCACCTGGCGGAAGATGTTCAGTTCCTCCAGAAGAAATTCCTGATCCCCTTTTGGGGTTCTCTCCATACGGGTGGTCATCTCTTTTTCCAATGCCTTCCGTTTGGGCGGGGCATACAGGGTGGCCGGATGCATGAGTTCGTCCAGAAGGGCAGGGTGGCGGCTGAGGAAGGATATGATCCAGGGACTTTTCCGGGCCAATACCACCAGGGTGTCCAACGCCCCCTGATTTTCCAGCAACAGGGACAAATAGCAGGTCCGGCGTTCGATGGTGATCACAAGATCAATCAACTTGTTGAGCACGGATTCCGCATCGGATGCCTTTCCGGCTTTCTTTACCAGACGCGGCACCAGCCGGGACAATTTTTGCCTGCCGTTGGGGGTCAGACGTTGGGTATTGGGATGTCCGGCCAGGGACCTGAGCAGGGACAGCACCTGGTCCGGGTCCTCATAACCGGCAATGGCGATGGACTCCGGCAGAAACTGCGGATCGTTGAGATTGGCCCAGATCTGTGGCAGATCCTGGTTCCCGGTATCATCTTCCTCTGCATCCCCCTCCACCAGAAGCTGTGAAAAGTGATGGTGAACCAATTGCTGGATTCTTGAGAGTTCAATCTGAAACACCTGATAGGTGTCATACCCAACAGATAAGGCCAGGATCTCCCGTTGGACAGGATCCTCCGGGATATCGTGGGTCTGCCGGTCCTGGTACTCCTGGAGCCGGTT
>JAKSBB010000082.1 GCA_022361315.1 Desulfobacterales bacterium | reverse complement strand
GGGCCAGCTTGATCATTTTGTTTCTGGCGTATTGGATGCCGGCCACATCCGCGTAGGTTTCCAGGGAGTCAAAGGTGCCACCCTTAAAATGGGACTCCACGGGATGGGCACTCCGGGCAATGACCTTGAAGCTTTCCTGGTGGCGCTTCAAAAAAAGATCCAGTGCTTCAAATTTTTCATCTCTGAACAGCTCTGCCGGCAGGTAAATGAAATCCGGCACGTTGAATCCGTCAGCTTTTAATTTCTCAAGAAGTTCGGCTTTTTCCGGGATCATTTTTTCCATGTTTAACTTGACATCCTTAGGGGTTTCCATTAGGTTCTTGAAAAACCGACCGATCATTCGGTCGAACATGTGGAAGGTAACATATGTCCAAAAGAAATGCAATACTGGAAGCTGCCACCCGTCTCTTTGCAAGAAACGGGTTCAATCAGACGTCCATGTCCGCCCTGTCCAAGGCCACGGGCGCAGCCGGCGGTACCATATTTCATCATTTCAAGAACAAAGAAGATATTTTCATAACCATCCTCAGTGATACCCGGGAAACCATTGAATCGGCCTTTGAAGCCCATAAAAGTGCCAGTACCCATCAAAACGGGCTTGCCATGGTGGAAGGGGCTGTGGAGTTTTATCTGACGTTTACACTGGAAAAACAAGACCTTTTTTTGATGCTTCACCGCCATTTTGCCTATCAGATGGCGGAGTCAAACGAACAATGCCGTAAGACCCTTGAATCTATCTATGAGTGCCTTGTGGGCATTTTTGAAGAAGGGGTGGCACAGGGGAATACGGACGGATCCATCCGTGTGGTATCCGCCCATAATACGGCCATGTTGCTGTTTGCCATGGTGGACGGGGTGGCCCGGCTGAATACCTATCGTCTTTATCATACCGGTGCCCTGTACCAGGACCTGATGGATTCCTGCCGACGGCTGCTCGGCGTGGAAACTGAAGCGTAATAAGGAGTTACCCAATGTCTGTCATAACCCTGTTTAGCGGTATCTTCTGCAACGAAAGAGAAGTGGTGCAGGATATTGTCGAGAGTACGGGATACCGCTGTCTCTCCGATGACATGATTGTTCAGGGGGCTGCTGAATTGTCGGGGATTGCCGAAAATACGATCCGGCGGTCCTTTTCACCCCGAACGTCGGTGTTCAACCGGTTTACCCAGGAAAAAGAACGATCCGTGGCCTTTTTAAGGCTGGCGGCAGCCAATCTGCTTGCCGAAGATAATCTTGTGCTTCCCGGATATACCAGCCTGTTGATACCCAAAACCATCGACCATGTCATACGAATCTGTCTGATCGCCAGAACCTCTTACCGGCGGCAACTGGCCGGGGATATCGGCAACCTGTCGGAACACGAGGCAGAACAGAAGATTTCCCTTGAGGACCACCAGAGGGCTGAATGGGCAAAACAGATTTATGGGACGGACGATCCGTGGGATCCGCGCCTCCATGATATGGTCATCCCCATGGACCAGACGGAACTTCCCAAAGCCGGTGCACTGATCAAGTCTCAGTTGCTCGAACAGGCGGTTCAGACTTCCGAAAGTTCCAGAAGGGCGGTGAATGATTTCAAGCTGGCCTGCCAGGTGGAAACGGCACTGGCCTGTGCCGGTCACATCGTTCGGGTGGAGGCGGCCGCCGGTCACGTGACCCTGATTATGGATCAACAGGTGATTATGCTCAACCGGCTGGAAAAGGAATTTCAATCCATTGCCGGTGAACTGCCCGGGGTATTGTCCGTAAGCACGCGGGTGGAGGAAAATGTCCACACAAAAATGAGTTACAGGAGGTACAACGTGGAAATGCCTGCAAAAGTATTGCTGGTGGATGACGAGCGGGAATTTGTCCAGACCCTGTCGGAACGGCTTCAGATGCGTGAGGTGGGGGCTGTGGTGGCTTATGACGGTCCTTCTGCACTTGAGCTGGTGCAAAATGATGCACCTGAGGTGATGATCGTGGACCTTCGGTTGCCCGGCATGGACGGTATGGAAATCCTGAGCCAGGTCAAACAGATCAACCCGGATATCGAGGTGATCATTCTCACCGGCCACGGATCCGAGCAGGACAGGGAGACCTGTCTGGGGCTGGGAGCCTTTGACTATATGCAAAAACCCGTGGACATCAATATCCTCAGCGGTAAATTAAAAGCAGCACATGAAAAGGTCAGATCCGGACAAATTCCATGAGCCGACGCAAATGAAACGACTAAAAAAAATAAAACCCACCTTCTGGGAAACATCGGGAAATTCCCAACCCCACCAGTCGCTGAACTTTCAGCGTAAGTGGAAGCTCATTGTTGTTTTTACATCATTAATGGCTCTGTTGCCGGTACTGGTCGTCACCCTCGTGGAGTACAAGCTTACCCGCCGGGTGATTGAGACTGAAATGCGAAACACCATGACGGGAATCCTTACCCCGGCGGCGGCATCTCTGAATAGTGACCTGAAGCAGTTGAATGGGGTGCAGGTAAGGGCTGACGGAACCGGTGAAATTGCTGTTTCAGAGGAGTTACAGGCATTCCTTTTACATTTTTTGGAACCTTACAAAAACAGTAATGTCGGGGATTTTTTTGTCGTAGCAGATGGTGAAAAGCTGATGACGCCTTCACTTTTCTGGGGGGAACCCGGCAATAGAATTCCGGTCATGTGGGAGGACGGCGCTCCCGGTGCCGGTGTGATTGAAACCGCATCTTTGGATGGGAACACCCTGCTGGCAGGCTACGCCTCCATTCCCAATTCTTCTTTGGCACTGGTCATGGTGAAAAGCAAGCACCGGATCACGGATGCCTGGTTCAGCCCGAGATTAAAGCTGGTG
The DNA here is from genome assembly GCA_022361315.1 of Desulfobacterales bacterium. Next base: position 2,048 of record JAKSBB010000082.1, on the reverse strand, counting down.
GGATATCTGGCTGTCAGTATCGTTCTGATCCTGGTGTCCATTATGGGGATGGCCGCCTATCTTGTGGAGCGGATTCATGTGGCGGATCAGAAACGAATCAAGGCGCTTCACCGTGCGGGATACTCAAATAAAATGGCGTCCATCGGGCGGTTGGCCTCCGGTGTGGCCCATGAAATCAATAATCCCCTGGCCATCATCAACGAAAAAACCGGCCTGATGCTGGACCTCATTGCGCTTGAGAAAGATGCGTCAACCGGTGCGCCTCCAAACGACCGTCTGAGCATGCTGGCCAAGGATGTGCTCAAAGCCGTGAAGAGATGTGGGATGGTGACCCGGCAGTTATTGGAATATGCCAAGAATATGGATCCCTGTATTGAGCCTGTGGACATTGAAAAAACCGTTCGCTGGGTCATGACTTTTTTCCGCAGGGAAGCCAAGGAGCAGGAAATCACTTTTTCCGTAGAAACAAAAGGTGAACCGTTTCCGCTCAACTGTGACCGGGGCGGATTTCAGCAGATCATTGTCAATCTGCTCAACAATGCCTTTGCGGCCATGGAACGGGGGGACGCACTGGATATCTTCATCAATTATAAGAAGGCGAAGTTTGTGGAAATTACCGTGTCAGACACCGGAAGCGGTGTTCCCGAAGCAGATATTCAGAATATTTTTGAACCCTTTTATACCATCAAGGATAACCCGTTCAATACAGGATTGGGGCTCTATGTGACCTACGGAATCATCAATGAAATGGGGGGTACCATCTTTGTTGACAGTACCCTGGGAGAGGGAACCCGTTTCAAGGTCGTTCTGCCGGCCACCCGGGAGTGCGGGGCGCCGGATGGTGGCCAGGTGACGTCAGGGGAACCGGAATTACAGGCAATCAAAGACAGGGCTGTGAATCAGACAGATTCAGGGATGGAGGCGGATCATGGCAGATAAGCACCGGGACATATCAGCGGCTGGGATGCAGTTTACCTCGGAGATGACCACTTCCGCCACCCATGAACTCAAAAACAAGCTTGGGATTATGAACGAGAATGCCGGTCTTATTCAGGACCTCTTTTACATGGAGAAGCAGGGGCGTCCGCTGGATACAGCACGGATCGAGGCCATTTCCCATAAAATTCAGGACCAGATCCGGGTGGCCGACGGCATCATCAAAAAGTTGAACGGATTTGCCGGAACCATGGTGATGTCTGAAAACGAGACCGACCTTGGGCAGGCCCTCACGAATGTACTGGAGATTGCCGACCGGCTTATTGCGAAACACAGATGTACAGTCCAGGTGACCCCGCCGGATGCGCCTTTGGTTGTCGCCGCAGTCCCGTTTCAGGTTCAGAACCTCCTTTGGGTCTGTGTCCGGACGGCCTGCCAGATGGCAGAGGATGCCGGGAATATCCGGGTGACACTGACTGTTGCTGAGGGGAAGCCCATCGTCAGTTTTGCGATTGAAGGCACAGATAACCATGCGGTGTCCGATACAGATTATGCCGAGATGAATATGTTGGTAGATGCTTTGGGCGCTAAGGTCAGCCTGACGGACGAAGGAAAGGGCTTCAGCCTTTTCTGGGGTGCTACCCCCCGGGGAGGAATGTAATGACGGAAAAAGTATTGTTGGTGGATGATGAAGAGGAATTTCTGGAGGCGATGTCCATGCGGCTTGAGGCCCGTGGTATGAATGTGCTCACCGCTTCCTCCGCCCTGGAGGCCATTGACAGGATTAAAAAGGACAGCTTTGATGCCGTCATTATTGACTATCAATTGCCCGGTATGGACGGATTAAACGCATTGGAGCAGATGAAGGATGCCCGGCCGGAGTCACGGGTGATTCTTTTAACCGGCTATGCCACCGTGGAAAAACGGCAGGAAGCCATTGAAAAAGGGGCGGTGGATCTTCTGGAAAAACCCGTGGATCTGTTCGTCCTGTCCGAGAAAATCCGGAAATCAGATATAACAAGCTGAGATATATATTAATTATACATTTTGATAGAAAACAATCAGACAAAGGAGGCCGCTATGGGTAACGAAAACAAAAAAATCAATCTGTT
>JAKSBB010000459.1 GCA_022361315.1 Desulfobacterales bacterium | reverse complement strand
CAGTCTGATCCGCACCTACTACCTGGAGGATCTTTTCCGAACCGGCTCCGGTGAAGGCATCCGCCTGAAGTCGGAAGCCAGAACCTGGTATGAAAAAAGCTTTCTGGCCAATAAGAACCTGCCGTTGAGCTTTTTGGGCGAAAGCTATCTGGGCGTCATCGGCGGTCTGTTAATCGAACGCCCCATGTTCTTTGCCAACTATGCGGAGAAAGAGTTGTACCGTCATTTCAGGACCCTCCGGGATATTGATTCAACCCGGCGGCTGCTGAATGAAATCATCCGGATGGATACCTTCCTCCGCGATCTGGAGATTGATACGGAGACCTTTACTGCTGGGGTGCTTACCTATAAAAGTGCGGTATTGACACTCTGGGCCAGAAACAGACTTGGGTTAGATAGGGATAACAGCGCTGGCAAACGGAGTCTGTCACCGATTCCCATGGAACCGTTCAGGACATTTTTCACGGATCTGTTCCAGGGCACAGACCGAATACCCAACCCCGGTGAGACGGATCTGGCACTCTGGGCGGCGGAAGCGGCAGGAATTGACGTCTCTGATTTACCCGGACCGCTTCAATCCGTACTTTATGCCCTGATCCGTGAACTGGAAGAAGAGTACGGCACCGTAAAACCTGCAGATCTGGATCCGCGGTTCGTTCCCCATTTTCTTCTGGAGCGGGACGTTTAGGCCAATGTATTTATCAGTGTACTGACATTCTCCTGGTAGATCTTTTTTGCCGTTGTGGCCGCATCTGCGCTATATACCAGGACATGATTAGAGGTGTAAACGTAACGGTCTTCGTCTGAGGCCTGGATGGTTTCAATCGCCTCATTGATCTTGGTAAAGAACCCCTCGTCCCCGGACAGGGTGTCGAATATGTCTCTGAACCTTGACTTGAAGTGGGTCTGGAAGTCCGAATCCATACCCAGGGTACCGTCATTGTTGAGGGTCAGACCGATCCCGGCCAGTTGCGACGCCAGCGTATCTTCCTCCGCATCGGTAACCCGTGGCATGGCGCTGCTGTTCTCGTAAATTTTGTATTCGCCGTCCACAACGGCAAAGGTTTTGGCAGCACTGTCATCAAAATCCACGGTCTGATGGTCAAAAACACCGGAGTTAAAGGAAGAAAACAATTCGGTTTTCAGGGATTTGCTGATGAAATACGCATTCTCGTCAATCCATGAAATCATGTCGTTATACTGGCCGATGACGTTGACCACATGGTCTGAGGCTGCATCGAAACCGTATTCCGTCTCGATCTGGGTGATGCCGCTGGCAGTGACGTCCGCAAGGGCATCTGCCGTATCAGACTCGCCGTACAGATAGGCCTGTACGCTTTCCCCGTCGATGTCAATGGTGGTGCTGTAAAACTCAAAGGCCTCTCCGTCAATGGTATATTCACTGTCCCGGCCGGTGGTCAGCGCCTGGCCCAGTCTCAGCATATCGATAAGGTCTCCGGATGTATCTTCAATGGTGAAGGATTCATCCGATCCGCTGCCCGCGGCAGCCAGTTGGAGAGAGGAATATTTCTCAAGCCCGGATTCATCAACGTAGTATTCGGCGGACACCGCTTTATATACCTGGCTGACAGTGGCGGTGACATCGGCACCACTTCCGTTGAGGACTGTGGCCAGTTCCTGAAGCATGGCATCGTTGGTCAAGGGATCTGCGTCATCGTTATCCAGCGTGTATTCAATGGAGGTGGCAGTACCGTTGACGGTGAGAGCGAATTCATAAGTGCCGGATTCCAAACCGGCACGGTCATCCGAAGCCAGAGAAACGGTGGTGTGGGATTTTGTGGTTGCCAGCTCTTGGACATTCAATAACCAGACGTTCTCCTCGGCATCTTCGTAGGCGATGGCGGTGGCCACATCCGCGTTGCTGGTTTTGGCAGTCATGGTGAGCCAGGAGAAGTCCCGGGAAAAGAAGGAACTGGTGGCAAGGGTGCCGGAAAATCCCTCCAGAGTAGAACTCAGACTTGACACCAGATCCGAAAAATCAGACCGGTTGTCGTATGACTCGGCTGTATATTCCGAGGATGTCTCCGTCTCGATCAGCGGGGTCTTTGCCCTGCTGACAGATTCAAATGGGAATTCTGTTGATATACCGGTATCTTCGTTTACGCCATCCATGGCGAATCTCCCTAACATCCAAGTAACTTACCTCAGAGTATCACATCTGTTCATGTGCAACAATCTGAAAAATCGCTAAATGTCAATCCACACACACAGAGACACATAGAGACAAACGGGATTGCCAATCAGATCCCTTTCAGGGTATAACCTTCTGCCATGAACGCACGCGAATTTCCAGATATCCTGAATATTGCCCCGGTACCCCACCTTCGTATCCAGCTCATTCACATTCCGCAATTGGCAGCGTATCTTCTCACAAAGGCACTTCCGGAAAAATACACGGTTTGCAAACCCCAAATGTTTGCACCCGGGGATTTCATCCGGCCATTTTTAAGTCCGGAGGAGCTGGACAGGCTGAACCGGTTTAAAGCGTTGAAAAAGCAGGTGGAATGGTTTTGCGGCAGGTTTTCTCTGAAATGGCTGGTACGGTCGGTGTTGTCCCCGGAATCCCCGCTGTCGGGTATCAGCATCCGCTACAGAAAAGAAGGGGCTCCGTTTCTGAGTGACCACCCGGAATATTGTATCTCTCTTTCCCACAGCAATAACTATACTGCGGCTGCCATTGCAATGACGCCCGGTTTTCGCATGGGTATAGACATTGAGGCAATCGGAGAACAGCCGGACCATGCCTTTATGAAAACCGCTTTCACGGACAGGGAAATTTCAGAGATGGTGGCCGACCGGGAATCCGGTCCCCGGACCGTTTTCCGCCACTGGACCCTGAAAGAGGCGTATCTGAAATATATCGGCAGAGGGTTCAACGAAAATCTCCATCAGGTGGAGACCCTGACCCGGGGGATTTTTCACGGCGGAAAGCAGATTGACCTGACCTGCTGGTCCCGTGAAGTGGTCCAGGGGTACATGCTCAGTGCGGTGTTTGACCCTGCCGATTCAGACCTCTGATCTAATCGTAGTCGAAGATATACCCCACCGATCGACGGCTTTTGAAGTAAACCGGTTTCTTGGGTTTGGGTTCAAAATACTTGCGGAACCTGACAATGAAGTTGTCCACGGTCCGGGTGGAGGTGTCTCTGGAATATCCCCAGCCGGCATTGAGCAACATTTCCCTGGATAAGGGGCGGCCGCGGTTTGCAATAAATATTCTCAGCAGGGTCACCTCCTGCTCGGTGAGGATGATTTCCCCTGCGGCACAGGTGGCCTTGAAGGTGATGAAATCGATGTGATTTTCTCCGAAGGAATAAGTGTCCCCCTCAAAGAGTTTGTGATCGCCTTTCTGGGAATTCTCCTGGGGATCGTACCACCCTTTTCTCTTTATCAGTCTGGCCACCCGCAGCAAAAATTCATCCAGATCAAAGGGTTTGGCCAGGTAATCATCCACACCGAATCTGAGCCCCTTCACCTTATCTTTGGTATCCCCCCGGGCAGAAAGGATCAGGACCGGAATTTTCTCATCTTCCTGACGGATGGTTTTAAGGATGGAGAATCCGTCGATCATGGGCAGCATGATATCCAGAACAATGAGATCCGGATGCCAGCTGCGCCATTTTTCCAATCCTTCGATACCGTCCGGGGCCACAGCCACCTCGTACCCCTGCAGGGTGAGGTTCAACCGTATACCGTCGGCAATGTGTTCTTCGTCCTCTATGACCAGAATCCGCTTTTTTTCAGCCGCTTCCATAACTTTTTCTCCCTGACACTGGCAATGCTTGCCCGTGGGATGGTGATGGTGAATTTTGCCCCTTTGCCCTTCCCCTCGCTGGAAACCGATGCCCGCCATCCGTGGATCATGGCGATGCTCGACACCAGGTATAGCCCCAATCCGGAACCGTTGGTGCTGCCGGAGGTGTTTTCCCGGTCCGCTGCCTGGTAAAACTTGCGGAAGATCTTTTTGGCCTCTCCCCGGTCCACACCAATGCCGTTATCCACAAATTCAATGGTCACCTTCTGCAGAAAACTCTTAAACTCAATGGTCAGTTCAGGGGTGTCACTCTCGTTGTATTTTATGGCATTGGATACGATATTCATGAGCAGGATTTCAAACAAAAACAAATTCACCGGATATTCGAACCGGCCGCCGGACGGGTTTTGGATCCGGATATTCAGATTCCGGAACATGGATGCATTCTTGTTGCAGAACTCTTCCACCAGGGTGACCAGGCTGTCACGGGTCACCTTGGACCCGAAATTCTGGCTTTCTATTCGGGCCAGGTTCAAAATCCGGTCTATATTCTCCGTGAGTCTTGCCACATCCTTGAGCATGTTCTCACTGTACTTTTTCACATCCCCGGGCTCCAGGGGGTGGCGGATAAAGGTCTCCAGGTAAATCCGCAATGAGGTCACCGGTGTTTTAAGCTCATGGGTAAAATTATAGATAAAGTTGTGCTGGAGCCGGAAGAGATTCATGGTTTTCTGGTAGTAGATAAACGCCAGGAACAGGCCTGCCATGACAACGACAATCAACAGGCTCAAGGCCAGGATGGTCATTTCGGTTTTGGAAGGGAATATGGACTGGGGATCAATATGGAATTTGAGAATAATAATCTCAAGGGCAGACCGGATCTCCATGTACAGCCCGACGATCAGCACCAGAAAAACAGCCAGCGCAAATATGGAACATCCGAATATGAACACCGGATGGAGGTACCACCGGGAGGGGTTTAAAATCTGCATTTATCCGTTGACCACTTCAAGCTCGGGTAAGGTCATGGAAAAGACAACGCCCTTTCCGGACTCACTCTCAAGGGAGATCTGCCCCTTGAGGGTCTGGGTAACCAGGTTAAACACAATGGACATACCAAGACCGGTACCGCCCTTGCCGCGCATGGTGGTGAAAAAAGGATCAAAGGCCTTTTCCTTCTGTTTTTCGTCCATCCCCCTCCCATTATCTTTGTACACAAAAGAAATGGCGTCGGAGTTTCTGCTGATATCCATCTCGATCCTGCCCTCTTCCATGTCTTTAAAACCGTGGATCAATGAATTCATGATCAGGTTGTTCAGAATCTGAGAGAAGGCCCCGGGATAGGAGGTCATCTCAATGTCGGGGGCACAGTTTACCGTGATGGTATGGGTGGTTTTCTTGTAGCGGGGCCTCAGACTCAGGAGTATCTCATCGATATATTCCTTGAGGTTAAACCGCCGCCGTTTTTCACTGGACTGGTCCACCGCCACCTGTTTAAAGCTTGAAATCAGCTCAGCTGCTCGCCCCATATTGATCAGAATGGAATTGGACACCTCACGGACGGTTTTCAGGTAACTTTCCAGTTCACTTCGTTTAAGCTCTCCGGATTCATAGACCTCAAAAAATTCCTTGGTTTTGGCATCCAGAAACGAGGCTGCGGTCACCCCCACCCCCACCGGCGTATTGATCTCATGGGCCACCCCGGCCACAAGTTCCCCCAGTGCCGCCATCTTCTCGGACTGTACCAGTTGGTCCCTGGCCCGTTCCAATGTTTCCAGAGAGATTTTCAACTCCTGGTTGGCGGTTTCAAGATCCTGTTGATACCGGGTTTTTTCCGCAATGAACTGCTTGCGTTCAAAGGCTTTGTTCACCGCATGGAAAAGAACGTTCATATCCTGGATGGGTTTGATGATATAGTCCCAGGCCCCCAGCCTCAGGGCCTCCACCGTATCTGCAATATTTCCGGCACCGGAGACAATGATGATGGGCGTATTCTCGTCCTGTTCCCTGACCTGTGCCAGGACTTCAAGGCCATCCATGACGGGCATGCGCAGGTCGCATAGAATAAGGTCGGGTTTTTCCTTTTCAAACTGTTCCAGACCCATCTGACCGTTTTCCGCTTCAATGACCATGAACCCGTAGTCTTCCAGAAACCCGATGACCGAGTCACGAATGTAGACTTCGTCGTCAATTACCAGAATTTTTTTATCTTCGTATACAACCGTGTTCGCACTCATGTTTTCACCATCCTTATTCCACTGGCCGTATCAGGAGTTAAGGGCATCAAGAATGATCGTCAGATCCCTGACCGGTTTGATCAAGACCTTGTCGTGGGTCACCCCCAGGGCCCGAATCGCTTCAGGCGGGGAGTAATCAGCAGATCCGGTGTGAACCACAAACTTGATCTCCGGTCTGATTTTCCTGGCTTCAATCATAAAATGGTTCCCGTCTTTTCCCGGCAGCCGGATATCCACCACAGCCGCGTCCACGGGATTTGCTTCCACAAGGGAGATCGCGGCTTCCGTGCTGTCCGCACGCAGTACCGTATATCCCTCGTCTTCAAGAAAGGAGGCAATACTCTGACGAATGCTCTGCTCATCATCTAAAACGATAAATAAACTTGTCTCTGGAGACATAAACTATCCTTACTAAAATCCTTACTTAAGTAACACCCGGTCATTTTAAACCTGCCCGGCACCGGTCCACGTCGGGCATTTTCAATTTCCAGGCCCTGACCCGCCGGCCAATGGCTGTTGCCGTCCTAAGTCTTCAACAACACCTGAATCTCCCTGGACATGGTATCAACGGTAATGGGCTTCATCATAAATCGCCTTATCCCGGCGTCCTCGACAACCTGCTGATTAATGGAGGCCGCATATCCCGAACAGAGAATCACGGGCAGGTCCTGCCGGAGCAGCATCATTTTTTTGGCCAGTTCTATCCCGGTCATATCAGGCATGGTATGATCCGTTATCACCAGGTCGATCTCCTGGATATGGTCTTCATAATAGGCCAGGGCTTCCCGGCTCGAAGAAAAGGCCTCCACCCGGTATCCCAGATATTCGAACCCTTCCTTGCACATGGCCGCAATGTCATAATCATCATCCACCACCAGAAGAGACTCTCCATTGCCGGCATATGTTTCCGGAAATGAATTGTTCTTACGGTCCGCATCCGTCTCCGTTGGGACTGCCGGAATGTACACGGAAAAACACGATCCCTTTCCTTGCGTGCTGTTCACACGGATATCTCCATTTGTGGCTTTGACGATGCTGTATACGGTGGCCAACCCAAGCCCTGTGCCCTTGCCCTCTTCTTTGGTGGTGAAATACGGATCGAAAATCCGTTCAATGATATCATCGGCCATACCACCACCGGTATCACTCACCTCAAGAACCAGATAGGCGCCGGCCCCCCGGGAAAGATTTGGAAACCCAACCATTTGTGAAGGTGTTAGCTCCGTCTGGTAAAGCCCCACACTGAGCGTTCCGCCCGTATCCTCCATGGCATGATACGCATTGGTGCACAGGTTCATCACCACCTGGTGAATCTGGGTGGGATCCGCATGCACCGCATCGCAATTTCTGTCCACCCTGTCAATGATCTCTATGGTTGAGGGGATTGATCCCTTCAGCAACTTGACCACTTCCTTGATCACCGGGTGGAGTTTGATCCTGCGCTTTTCTTCCGTTCCTCCGCGGTTAAAGGCCAGCACCTGGGAAACCAGGTCCGCTGCCCGTAAGGCCGCTTTCTGTATTTTTTCGCTGCGCTGGAACTCCTGGCTTTCCGGTTCGGAATTCCGCATGATCATATCGGCATAGCCCAGTACCGGGCTCAGGATATTATTCAAATCATGGGCAATCCCGCCGGCCAGGGTCCCTATGGCTTCCATTTTCTGGGATTTTCTCAACTGCCGTTCCAGGCGTTGCCACCGGTTCTCCGCCCGCCGTTTTTCCGTCACGTCCAGCAGGGAGGCCACCTGTCGTTCCGTACCGGGGATTTTTCCCAGGCTCACATAGACATATCTGGGGATATCGCTCCCGTCGTTCAGGGTGACTTCATACTGGAGAGAGGATGCCGCGCCACCCTGTTCGTCCTGGTACAGGGGGGCATGCGGGTCTTCTTTTCTCGACCGCAGGTGGTTTGCCATCACATCAATATCTTCGGCGGATATGAAGTCATGCCATTTTTTAATTCCTTCAATGGCCGAACGCTCAAGCCCCACCAACTGGGCAAACCTTGAATTGGCCATGGAAATGGTATCATCCGGCTCTATGATGATGGCAGCGGTTCCCGTATATTCAAATACGGCCCGGTATCGCTGTTCGCTTTTCTCAAGTTCAAGGGTCCGTTCCCTGACGAGATCCTCTAATTGCTCCTGGTAGGCTTTGTTTTCCTTTTTGAGCCGGCTTTCTTTCAGACATTTTTCTATGGAATGTTTGAGAACCCCCATATCTTCAATGGGCTTGAAGATATAATCCCAGGCTCCCAGTCGCAGGGCTTCAACCACTGAAGTCATATTTCCTGTACCGGATGCCACCACCATGGGGACATCCGGATCACGGTCACCTAAAATCTCCAGCACCTGGAGCCCATCCATCTCAGGCATCCTCAAATCCAGAATGACCAGATCGGGCTGCTCACGCTCAAACACCTCTATGCCCTGCCGGCCGTTTTCAGCCTCGACAACAGTATAACCGTAATCCTCCAGATACGTTCGGAGACTCTGACGAATAAAGGCTTCGTCGTCTATGGTGAGAATCTTAAACCCGGGCGCCTGTTCCAAATCCAAATTGCCTGCCTGTGGAAATCATGTCAAAATGTGGCACCGGCTCGTATTGCGTCGCAAAAGGCAATCTGCCATCTATTGTCTGCCACTTCTGGTTGCTAAATATAAACACTTTTGTCGCATTATAGCCCAGAACGGCTAAAATTGTTAGAAAAAAAGGGACTTTTTCTATATCTGAGCCGGATCTGTCAGGCCAGCCAGCGCAGTTGTTTTACCATCCTGTAAATCCAGCCTATAAACGGCCCGTATGGCGGGGCAAAACTGATGGCAGCCCCCGACTGTCTGAACACGGGTTTGAGTTTTGAGAATTCCGCAAATCCTTCATATCCGTGGTAATGGCCCATACCACTATTGCCGATGCCGCCGAAGGGTATATCGTGCTGGGCCACGTGCATGGCACAATCGTTGATGGTGACACCGCCGGAGATGGTCCTGGCCAGCACCTGTTCCGTCAGGCGCCTGTTTTTTGTAAACAGGTACAGGGCTAACGGTCTTTCACCCGAATTGATGTAGTCAATCACTTCTTCCGGATCCGAATACGGCATCACCGGGAATAGCGGACCGAATATCTCCTCCTTCATGATGCGCATATCCCGGGATACACCGGTCACCAGTGTCGGAGAGATTTTTCTCAATTCAGGATCAGTCTGGGGACCGTCCAGCAGGTTAATCAGGCGTGCCCCCTTTTCCTGGGCCTCTTTTAAGGTTTCAGTCAGCCTTGCAAATGCCCGCTCATCGATAATGCTGGTGTAATCCCGGGACCGGATATCCGGATACCGTTTTGCCACCACGGCCTTTGCCGCATGGATAAAGGCCGTTAATTTTGCCTGGGGCACAAAGAGATAATCCGGTGCAATACACGTCTGACCGGCATTCATGAGCTTGGCGTACATAATCCGGGCCACGGCCTTTTCCAGGGGATAATCCTCTGCAATCACCGTGGGGGATTTCCCCCCGAGTTCCAAGGTTACCGGAGTGAGTGTGGCTGCGGCGGTTTTCATAACGGTTTTTCCCACATCAGGGGAGCCTGTAAACACCAGGTGGTTGAAAGGAAGACCGGAAAACTCGGATGCCCCTGCACCGGGTAAAAAACAGATGTACTCCCCATCAATCTCATTGGAGAAAAGCCGGTGTAGCAGCCGGCACAGCCGCTGGGAATTTGATGCCAGTTTCACCATCACCCGGTTCCCTGCGGCAATGGCACTGGTCATGGGGCTGATGGCAAGAAAGAGAGGATAATTCCAGGGCGTTACGATCCCCACGATGCCTTTGGCCTGTGGGATTACCCGGTTTCGGCTTCCGGCAAAAAGTATGGAAACGTGACGCCGCTGGGGTGCCATCCATCGCTTCAGGCGTTTCCGGGTGTATCGAAGTCCCAGCAAACTGCCGGAGATCTCCAGAATCCGGGTTTCGTGTTTGGATCGGTTGCCGAAATCCCGGGAAATCGCCTCACAAATCGCTTCATCATTCTCCACGATCAGCCGTTCAATGGTTTCCAATAATTGGATCCGTTTTTCGTAAGGGATGACGGGCTCCCGCCGTAAAGCGGCAGCCTGGGTATCAAATATGCTTCGGGGATGGGGTGTGCCTTCTTCAGATTCTGCCATCGGTATCTCCTTATCAGATGTCTTCCCTGTCGTCCCTGGCAAGACAATTCATTAGCATACAATAATAAAAATTACAGCTATTTTTTTATGTCACGTACACCGGCATTGGGAATGGCAGGAGATTGCCCGGTATCTCCCGGATTCCGGATGACAAACCGGAACCCGGGAGAACCAATGGGATGGAGTTCAGTTTATTTCTGGCTGTCTGGGGACCATTATTGCCCGGGTCACGGCAGAGAGGCTTGCACTGTTGAGTATTTTGAGTTCCTTATTGTACTGCTGGCATAATTTTTTCACTTTCAGACAGGCATTGTGGCTGTTGCAGCTCACCGGACAGACCACAACGTCACAGCGCTTCACCTTGGCCGCCAGATTGGCATTGCTGTTTTTGAGATATCCGTCATGGTAATCGAATTCACCACCGGCACTCTCCACGATCTCCCGGTAATAGGACTTCATCTTGGTAATCCCGCCGATCATGAATATCCGTTTGGCACAGAGGTGGTAGTTGGGGCAGGCATCACCGGAACAATCGCCATGGACGGGACAGGCAACGGGGTCACGGCTTATCCCATCCGCCGGATTGACGTTTGCCGGATCACCGAAGTAAGCAAAACTCTCTGAAAGGGTCTGAAGCTCTTCACGGATCATCTTATTTTCATTTTCAGCACTGAACAGCTCGATTTGGATCTGTTTTTTCTCCCGTGACAGGGCTTGATTTTCCTCCTGGGCCTGGGCCAGCATCTCCCGGAGCAACCTGAGTTCTTCCTCATCGGCGCGCTTATCGGCCTTGCCTTTTCCCGGATTCAGGGTGCCCACCTGTTTTTTCAGCCCATGGTTTTCCCTGTTCAGCCTGTCAATGGTCAGACGGTCATCCCGACGCTGACGAGCCAGGTCCTGTATGGCAGTGTTTTTGTCCGTCAGTTTTCTCTTTTCCCGGGTGAGGTTTTCCTCGGCCGATGCCAATTGGCGCCGGACATGAAAGACCTCGGTCATATTGGCATGGGCCAGCATATGCACTTCGCCATGGATATCCTGAAGCAGTTCAATATCCGTATCTTCATGGGAAACAATGGTATACATCACCGGCCCGATGATTCCCTGCCCGGCATAAGTATGCCACAGGTCCCGCACACCCTGTTTATCTCCCCTGTCATAAAGCCGCCCCACCTCCACCATATATTTTCTGGCCTGGTGCCGGATAAAATTGTTCACCTTGATGGAAACCGCATTCTCTTCTCCCATGCATCCCATAAGGTGAGAATGATATTCGTAAGGTTTCAGTGATTTCACATCCCACCCGCATTTTTTAAGGATGGACTTATGTTTTTCAACGGTAAGCATGGCCCCGATCACCGGACACTTAAAATGCTGCTCGATTTCCCAGATGTTCATGAACTTTTTCATTTTATCCGTCATTCTCCCTCAACCTCTCTGCCTTTTTTAGTTTGCCATAACTAACTTTTCCGGAAAAATACATGAAGATCAATTTGCTGTCAACAGATAATCGCAATGAAGAATGAATTAAAAGGCTTTTCTGATACCTGAAATATATTCGGTGGTTTTTTCTTTAACCAGTTCAATATCATCCGGTCTAAGGCGGAGCTGATACCCGGACTCGGTGTGATCCAGATTGATATCCCCGGGCGGATCTATGTTATATCCAATATCAGT
>JAKSBB010001101.1 GCA_022361315.1 Desulfobacterales bacterium | reverse complement strand
CATCGAGTCCTCCTGCAATTGTCCCTACCCGAAACCGGGGTGCAAGCATGCCGTCGCGGCCGCCCTGAACGCCCGCACCCTGCTTTTAAAACCCAGGGTTCAGGACGAATTGTTCCCGGAAACGGAAGATCCGTTTCTCAACGAGTCCGAGATCAGGGAGCAGGCTTACAAAGACAGGGAAGACCGGGCCAAAGCCGATCAGTTCACCCCGGTGCGGGGGGAGATGTTCAAAGGTGACCACAAGGTGATTACCAAAGACAGCCGCACTTACACCGTCTGCTTCCATGACCCTGTAAAAGTAAAGGGACATTGCTCCTGCCCGGATTATCTGACCAACGGCCTGGGGATCTGCAAGCATATGCTCTTCATGGCCGATCACCTGTCCCGGGAACCCGGTTTCAAGGCCCAGGTAAAAACCGAAACCCTTCCCTTTGTCGACATCTACTGGGATTCACTTGCCCAGGCCCCCCGGCTTTATCCCCCCGGGTTCACCGGGCGGACGGAAGACCTGAAGCCGGCCCTTGAAAAATATTTCAACATGGAAGGGGTGTATACCGCGGCCGACATTTCCCTGGTCATGGGGCTGATGCTGCGGCTGCGCGGCGACCGGCGGGTAAAAGTCAGGGAGAATCTGCTCAAGCGGGTGGACCACCGCCTGCAGACCCTTCAGCTGGAGAAGATGGCCGGACGCCCATTGCCAGGGGTCACGCTGAAACGCCCCCTCTACCCCTTCCAGGAAGAAGGGGTGGCCTTCGGCGTCCTTAAAACGGGTGTCCTGATCGGTGATGAAATGGGTCTTGGGAAAACCGCCCAGGCCATCGCCATGAGTTTGATCAAGGGAGAGGTTTTCGGATTTTCAAAGGTTCTGGTGATTACCCTGGCATCCCTGAAATCCTTCTGGAAGCAGGAGGTGGAAGCGGTGACCCGGGAATCTGCATGTATCGTCCAGGGCACCCCGGCCCAGCGGAAACGGCAGTACACCGGAAAGGACCGGTTTAAGATAAGCCACTATGAGGCTGTGATGCGGGATGTGGGCGCCATTTCGGCCTTCAATCCGGATATCATCATTCTGGACGAGGCCCAGCGGATACGGAACTTCTCCACGAAAACGGCAGAGGCGGTGAAACGGCTGCCCAAGAAACACGCCATTGTCCTGACGGGCACCCCCCTGGAAAACAAGCCCGAGGATCTTTACTCCATCGTCCAGTTCTTAGATCCCTACCGGTTCACTCCCCTGTGGCAGTTTGCCACGGACCATTTTCTTATCCCCAAGACCCGGGTGACCAGCGTCACCGGGTATAAAAACCTGGGCCTTCTCCGGGACAAAGTGTCGGACATCCTTATCCGGCGGAGCTGGGAAGATGTCCGGAGCCAGCTTCCTGAAACCGTCACCACCACCT
>JAKSBB010000660.1 GCA_022361315.1 Desulfobacterales bacterium | reverse complement strand
GGGAACCATCGGTGTGCGGTCCAGAGGCATTCCCCTGGTCATCCCCAAGGTGCATGACTGCATCGCCCTGTTCCTGGGGGGTGACCGGGAATACAAACAGCAGTTCAAAAAATTTCCCGGCACCTACTATCTCTCCGCCGGCTGGTGCGAGGAAAATGCCGAGCCCATGTCCCAGCGGCAGCAGCGGGCCTGGTTCGGCTCTGAAAAAATCCAATTTGACGATCTGGTGAAAAGCCACGGAAAAGAAACAGCCGATACCACCTTCGCCTTCCTGAATTCCTGGCAGAAAAATTATCAACGGGCCGCCTTTATCGAAACCGGCTCAAAGCAATCCCCGAAATACGAGGCCCATGCCAAAGAGATGGCCGAGACATACGGGTGGGACTACGCCAGGATAAAGGGAAGTCTTGATCTGATCGCCCAGATGATGACCGTAACCGCCTCCACGGACGAAGTCCTGGTGGTACCTCCGAAACATGTCATTGCCTTTGATGCCATCCATGCCACCCTCTCCTCCAATCCCCTGTGGGGAGACAGGGAAAATAAAGGGACAACTGAAAATTTTGTGGTGATCCGGGGAGATAACACCGAAGAGAGCAGTTATATAAAAATCGGACTGGGCATTGATGCCGGCGGCACCTACACTGACGCCGTCATCTACAGCCTTGAGGACAACACCACCTTTTGCAAGGCCAAATCCCTGACCACCAAGTGGGACTTCACCATCGGCATCGGAAAGGCCTTGAAGAAACTGGACCAGGACCTGCTGAAACAAGTTGAGCTGGTGGCGCTGTCCACCACCCTTGCCACCAACGCCATTGTTGAAAACGAAGGCCAGACCGTGGGCATGATCCTGATGCCGCCACTGGGTCTCAGTGAAAACATCCCTTACGAGCCAAAGGCCGTGATCCGTGGAGAACTGGACATCTCGGGGAAGGAGCGGGTGGCACCCGAGTCTGAGCAAGTGATTGAAACCGTCCGAAAGATGGTTAAGAACCACCATGTCACCGCCTTTGCAGTATCCGGATATGCCGGGGCGGTAAATCCCTCCCATGAACTGGCCGTAAAGGATATCATCCAAACGGAAACCGGGATGTTCGTGAGTTGCGGCCATGAGTTGTCGGACAGCCTGAACTTCCAGACCCGGGCGGTCACCGCCATGCTCAATGCCCGTATTATCCCCAGGCTGGCCAGCCTCCTTCTGGACCTGGAGAAAGTCATGGCCGGTCTGAAAATTGAGGCACCCATTGTGGTGGTGAAAGGGGACGGCACCCTCATGGGGGCGGAAATGGCCAAAGAACGGCCGGTGGAAACCATACTCTCCGGACCGTCTGCCAGTGTGGCCGGCGCCCGCCACCTTACCGGGATTGAAAACGCCCTGGTGGTGGATATGGGCGGTACCACCACGGACACGGCCGGGCTTCTGGAAAACCAGGTGAGCCTAAACGAAAGCGGCTCCAAAGTCGGCGGCCACAGGACCCACGTTAAGGCCCTGGACATACGCACCGAAGGCCTGGGCGGCGACAGCCAGATCCTCTTTGAAAAAGGAGAATTTCTTATCGGCCCCCGCCGGGTAGCCCCCGTGTCCTGGCTGGGGGCCCAGCACCCCACCGCAGCCCGCACCATCGAATACATGAACCACAATCTCCACCGATACACCACCTCCACAAAAAAGATGCAGATCCTGGTTCATACCGGGGCCAAAAAAGAACTGGCGCTGACACCTCTGGAGGAACAGATCATCGGGCTGCTCAAGAAAAGGCCCATGTCCATCGACGAACTGGCCGTCCATGCGGACGTACTTTCCGAACACAGCCTGCCTCTGGACCGGCTGGAGGAAAACTTCATGATCCAGCGTTGCGGCCTTACCCCCACGGACCTCCTCCATATCCAGGGGGATTTTGAAAAATGGGATACGGACTTTGCCCGGGGGTATGCCGCCCTGCTGGCCTACCTGTCCGGCAAAGCACCTTCCGAAATGGTCACGGAACTCCTTAAACAGGCCACCCGGATGCTTACCATGGAGCTGCTTAAGCGGCAGCTGGATGACGAAACCGATTCCGATGCTCTGGATACCTGCCCGGTGTGCCGCACCCTGATCGACAACCTGATGGCCGGGGGTTCCCAGGGCTACCAGGTGCGTATCGACCTGAAACGGCCGGTCATCGGTATCGGTGCTCCCATCCGGTATTTCCTGCCGGAGGCGGTCAAACCGCTGGGGGCTGAAGCCATCCTCCCGGAAGATGCGGATGTGGCCAATGCCATTGGTGCCATCACCTCCCGGGTGATGGTGAAAAAACAACTGCGGATTATTCCCGGGGAAGGGGGATTCATCATCGAGGGGATCCGCGGCAACCGGCGCATCAAAAAATTTGACGAGGCCGATGAAATCGCCAGGGCTGAACTCACCCGGATGATAAGGGAACTGGCACTCAAAGCCGGTACATCATGCGATACGGTCACCCTGGAGATAAAGGATCAGATCCCCAAAACAGCCTCAGGAGACCCGGTTTTTGTGGGCAGGATTATCAAGGGCAGCCTGTCCGGCCGGCCGGATGTGGTACTAAAAAAACCGGCATAGCCGGTTAAAGAAGTGTATAAATGGGAAAATTTTGCCGGGCAGACCAACCAATGTATCGGATGGCCTGCCCGGTTCGTTTTTATTTAAGGGAAGAAGAGTAGTCCCGCTGTTCTCTTAAGTTGGCAAATTCGTCTTCGCTGCAGACCTTTATCAGTCCCGGCATTACTGTATTTCTGCCGTTGACTTTGGCCTTGTAGAGCATGGTGTCCGCATCCTCGATCAGTCTTGAGATATCGGCATTGGGGGTCAGCTCAGCCACACCGAAACTGGCAGTGACGCGGATGCTCTCGTCGTTCCAGGGGATTCTCATGGATGAAATCTTGGCCCTGAGGCGGTCCGCCAGTTCCATGGCTTTGATTTTGTCGGTTTCCGGCAGAATGGCGATGAATTCCTCACCACCGTATCTGGCCAAAACATCCCCCCGCCGAATGCTGTCTTTGATCAGCAGCGTGACTTCTTTGAGGACCTGATCGCCGCCCAGATGCCCGTAGGTATCGTTTACGCTTTTGAAATGGTCCAGGTCGAACATGAACACGGAGAGGTTGCTGCCGTGTCTTGAGGCGGATGCCACATGCCGCTGAAGCTGGGACTCGAACTCCCGGCGGTTGTAACAGCCGGTCAGAGGATCAATCACGGCCGCATCTTTCAGGTTCTCAATTTTAATCTGTTTGGACAGGGCTGCTGCGCACCCTTGAAGAATAAGGCGTACCACCTGATCATGAAACTTTGTGATCCCCTTTTCAGGCATCATATAAAGGCGTGCGTAGCAGTTCTCTTCTTTAAGATCGTAGTGAACCAGGGTATCCAGGCCGAACTTCTCCTGATGCTCATCCGGCTCAAAACTGTGGTTGAGGTAATTCAGGTCTGCAGCACTCTGGATATCGAAGTCCTTTAAAATAATGGCCTCGATGGATGATTTATACATTCTCGGGTCCAGCCAGACGTCAACACCTGCTTCCTTGCGGACCACAAATGCAAAGAGACGGTAGCCCAGGATATCTTTCAGACAGTCCGACACTTCATTGATGATCTCTGTGGAAGAAGATTTCTTATTCAGGGCAACGATGTGATGGGTCAGCTTGGACTGGGCAGCCGCCTTCTGAACGGCTGAGCTGAATACCAGGCTGAAAAATGCCGACATGCTGTCACTGATTTTGCTGATCGTCTGTTTCATGGGCCTTCCTCTTTCTACGTTGTACACCGGTAAAATTTCCGTTGGAAAGATATAGAAGCAAACGGTGTGCCAAAACCAGACAAGATCCAACAAACACAACAATAACAGCGTGTTACAAACTTAAGGCCATTTTAAAATCGAAGATAAAGGGAAATAATTGCAGGGAACGCTGACGGCCGGATGTCAGAGACCTGACAGCCGGCCGTCAGGTGAAGACGTTTGAATCAGAGGTTACCCTTGAGGCCGATCTCCTCGGCCACGGGACGCATGCCCATGATGGTTTCCGTGATGAGCTGGGTCAGGTCCATATCCAAAAATTCTGCTCCCTGCCTGATCACATCACGGTCCACAGCCGCGGCAAACCGTTTATCCTTGAACTTCTTCTTCACCGACTTGGCCTTGATATCCAGTATGCTTTTGGAAGGTCTTACCAATGCGGCGGAGGCCACGAGGCCGGTAAGCTCATCAATGGCATACAATGTTTTTTCCATTCGGCTCTCCGGTTTAACATCCGTACAGATGCCCCATCCATGGCTGACCACCGCCCGGATATATTCATCCGGCCAATTGTGGGCCTCAAACAGCTCCACACATTTTTTGCAATGCTCATCCGGATACATCTCATAATCCAGGTCATGGACCAGGCCGATGATCCGCCACTTTTCTTCATCCTCCCCGAACAGGCGGGCAAAATGTCCCATGACGGACTCAACGGACAGGGCATGACGGATCAGGCCTTCTTTGGTATTATACTTATTTAAAAGTTCAAGCGCATCTTCCCGGGTGGGGGTGTAGGAATTCATGGGGTTTCCTTAATTTCATTGCATTTTCATTGGTTTCAGGTACAATCCACATAACCTGTAACCCTAAGTATGTCAACGTGATAAGTCAATATGTCATGGCCGAACCCGTTACCCCGAAAACCCGTCCTGAAGACACCTCTATGATCTCAGAGGGACAGAAGCGTTTTTACGGCAGAATGGTGATGCTGGCCTGGGTGTGGGCAGGGGTGATCGTTTTGGGGGGGATTCTCCACCTGATCATACCCGCGGCCTGGGACCACCACCTCTTTTATACCATGGCAGGGTTCAATGCCCTTTTCCTTGTCGCCCTTTTTCTCTTTTTGCGACAGATCAAAACCTCCGCCGGCAAAATCGGTCACCTGATCCACCAAACCCGGGATATTTTCTGGACCCTGGACAGCAGTCTTTGTATATCAAGGGTTTACGGCAGCGTTTCCGAGTTAACCGGCCGGTCCCCGAGACAACTGCGTCATATGGATTTCATCGACCTGCTGCCGGAAAAAAAGGCAGAAGGGGTTGAAACACTGCTCCGGCAGAACCGCCCGTTTTCTATTGAATCGGGTATTCTCAGGAAGGACGGCAAAATCCTGCCCGTGGAAATTTCAGGTTCCCCGGTGCCGGGGCAGGATGCATACCAGGGAATCATCAGAGATCTTTCGGAAAAAAAGCAGCGTGAAAAACAAGAGAAAAAACTGAAGGAAAAACTGGACCGGTCTGAAAAGTTGAAAAATCTGGGGCTTCTGGCCGGCAGTGTCGCCCATGACCTGAACAATATCCTGTCCGGCATTGCTACCTATCCGGAAGTACTCCTGATGGACGACACCCTGGATCCCAAAGTCCGGCAGGGACTGGCCATGATACAGGCATCGGGGAGGAAGGCCTCCTCCGTTGTCAGCGATCTGCTGACGATATCCAGGGGGGCCAGGGCGGACAAGCAGATTATCAACATCAATACCGTGGTGGAACGGTATATGATGGCAGCCGAGTTCGAAAAAATCCGCCAAACCTACGTCCAGGTGGAGATCGAAGTGGACACCGACCCCGAGCTCTTAAACATCAGCGGGTCTTATATCCACATTGAAAAAGCCGTGATGAACCTCATGCTCAACGCCGTGGAAGAAACCGCAGACAAAGAGAACGGCCGTGTGGTTCTGGCCACGGCAAACTACTATGTGGACAATACCCTGGACGCCTCACGCTGCCCCAGAAACCTTTCCTCCGGTGAATATGTGCTGTTGTCGGTGAGCGACAACGGGGACGGCATCCCCGAAGACTGCCTGGACAAAATCTTCGATCCTTTTTATACCCAGAAGGAGATGGGAAAAAGCGGTACCGGCCTTGGACTGACCGTGGTTCTCAACGCGGTCCAGGACCATAAGGGAAAAATATTTGTGGAATCCGGCCCCGGCGGCACCCGGTTCGAGCTTTTCTTTCCGGCGGTCAGGGAAGAACTGCCCCTGGCAGAGGTTCCGCCCTCCCTGGACGAGATCAGAGGAAACGGTGAAGTCCTCCTGGTGGTGGACGACCTGCCCACCCAGCGTAAAATTGCCGCCACCATCCTGAGAAACCTGGGGTACACCGTATTCACGGTGAGCAACGGCACCGATGCCCTGGAATTTGTCCGGCAGACCCCGGCCGACCTGCTGGTTCTCGACATGGTGATGGCACCCGAAATTTCGGGTCTGGAAACCTACCGCCTGATCAAAGCGGTCTACCCGGACCAGAAGGCCATCATTGCCAGTGGACATTCAGAATCAGAAGATGTATTAAAAACCCAAGAATTGGGTGCGGGCGGCTTTGTTAAAAAGCCGTACACCGTTATGGATATGGGAATTGCGGTAAAAGAGGAGCTGGAAAAATAGTGGAAATTTTAAAGACAAAAGCCGAGATGCAGGCCTGGTCCGCCGCCAGAAAACGGGAAGGAAAAACCATCAGCTTTGTACCCACCATGGGATATCTCCATGCCGGGCATGTCTCCCTTCTGGAAAAGGGCAGACCGCTCTGTGATGAACTGGTCCTGAGCATCTTTGTCAACCCCACCCAATTCGGCCTCAACGAAGACCTGGACGCCTACCCCCGTGATATTGAAAATGATCTTGCACTTGCCAAAGGCGCCGGCACCACTGCCGTATTCCTGCCGGACAACACGGAGATGTACGGGGAAAACTACCAGACCCGGGTGGCCCTGGACCATCTGCCCCA
Source organism: Desulfobacterales bacterium (assembly GCA_022361315.1). Next base: position 133 of record JAKSBB010000660.1, on the reverse strand, counting down.
CCACCTCTGCGGCAAATCAAGACCGGTTCATTTCGGCGGAGTGGCCACGGTGGTGACAAAGCTGTTCAACATCGTCATGCCGGATGTGGCCGTATTCGGGAAAAAAGACTATCAGCAACTCCAGGTGATCCGC
>JAKSBB010000930.1 GCA_022361315.1 Desulfobacterales bacterium | reverse complement strand
CCAAGCAGGCAGGATCTGGCCGTAACCCGGCAACTATGTGATGCAGGAAAACTGCTGGGTATTCCGGTTCTGGATCATATTATCTTTCACACCGGGGGATATTATTCATTTGCCGAACACAATCGGGTTTAATCTCTCCGCATAAAAAACCGGCGTTGCATCTTAAGATACAACGCCGGTTTTTAAAGTTACCTTTTCAGGTTAGTAATTAAAATTCATACTTGAGGGAAACGACAATTCTGTCATTCTTATCCCACTCGGCATAGCTGATATTATCAAAGTTCGACAGATCCTTATCACTGCCCCCGTCATCATCATCTTCGCTTTCAAACACCTCGAATGCGCAGACGCCTGTCAGACCCGTGATAAAGCGATAACTGACTTCAATCCGGTTCATCCAGGTCATGTCATAAATTCTGAAATGGGTAAAATTCTGAATTTTCAAATCTTCATTATACTTGAACTGGAGCCTAGAAAAGATTTCGTTCAAACCGGCCCGGCCATCACGGGAGCTTGTGGTATAGTCCCCGGCACTCTGTTTATCCAGGATCCATTCATAGGCATATTCAAGGGTGATAATGACCTGCTCCATCAGGACATAGTGGGCATGATCATCGATGGTGTAGGTGAATCCGAACACAGAGCCGAGATAATCATCATCCCTTCCCTGATAACTGTAGTTAAGCAGGGATTCACCGTGGATCTCGAATTTACCCTTGGTGGTGGAAAACCCGCCGGCCAGTGAAAAAATCCGGTTCACGATGGACGTTTCGGTACCATTTTCATCCTTCCGCACCGTGTAGGGATTCGGCCCCGTGTTCGTGCTGAGGAATACATCCCACCCGGACAGGGTGATTTTATATTTGGCAAACAGATCAATGTATTCCCATGCCACGTTCGGCAGGTCTTCTCCTGCACTTCCCGTCCCGCTGAGACTTCCAATGGAGGACGTATCTTCCTCTCCCCACCATCTTGAACTGGGAGCCGGATATTTTTTATAGGTATAAATGGGAATTAATGCGAACTCAAACTTGGAACTATCCAGATAGTAATCAGACTTAATCTGCCAGATTCCCAATGCCTTGGGATCTAAAGGATCGTGGAGATCTGCCGGCCTGAACCTGTCCGATGGGGAAAAAAGTGTTGATATCCCCGTAGGGAATTCTTTTTTACCCACCGTAAGATCCATGGTGTCCATGGAATATACCGCATAGAGTTCATTTAACTCAAATATCCGCCGGTAATACTCCTGATCCTGCATCCAATGGAGGCTGCCCCTGTAGGTATCATCCTGGGTGCCATATTCCGCCCATCCGGAAAACTTAAGCTTAAAATCACTGCTTCCCAACCAGGAGGCGAACTTGAACAATCCCTCGGTCACATATTGGGTATTGTCCAGCCCCACCCTGTCATCAAGTTCGTCAGGAAAATAACTATGCCTGACCCGAAGGCTGGTCTCGTGATTCTCCCAAACCTGGCGAACCATTTTCTGGTAAGGGGTTTCCTTAACTTCAGCCTCTTCAGTCGAGCCCCCCTCCAGGTCACCGAAAAGATCAGAGTCTCCGGAGGCGGCGGGGGTATCCCCGCCTTCAAGATCATCAAACAAGTCATCTGCTTCGGAGCTTTTGGCAGGCTTTTTGGGCGCCTCGGTCTCCAGTTCGTCAAACAGATCGGCACTGTTGTCCTGGGCCACACAGAGACCTGACAGCGGCAGGCAAATCAATGCAGCGGCAAAAGCCAGCCACCTCACCCATTTTATCGAATATCCTATACCGTTTTTTATCATTGTCTGGCTTCCATGAGTTGTGAGGTTGTCTCTTTGAGGCGGCTGCCCAGGATTCTGGAAAGATTCCTGTACAGATGAACAGCGATTCTGGGATAGATCGTCTGGATACGTTTCATGCCTTTCCAGTCGATTTCCAGGTATTTTACGTCTTCCGTGGCCACAATATCCGCCGTTCTGGGACCGGGGTTGACCATGGCCATTTCCCCGAATACCTCACCCGGTGCAATGGCGGCAACACTTTGTTTGGTACCGTCATCCGTTTTCACCATGACCTCTGCCTGTCCTTCAAGCAGCAGGAACATGGAATCGCCGTAGTCACCAAAAGAGATCGCCGCCTCCCCTTTACTTTTTTCAAAGACCTTACCCAGAAGGACAACGCGCTTCATCTGCCCGTGTTTCATCTGGTTAAACAGAGGAGATTTTTCGATCACATCCTGCTGCAGGTCCAGTTTCACCATATCCCAGAGGGTAACCAGCTGGGTGGAGGACAACAGAATCGGGGTGACGAACATATCACCGAGCAAGGCAAAGATCATTACAAAAGCGGACAGGAAGCCGAAGTTGATGAGGGGTACAAAGCTGGAATTACATACAACGGCAAACCCTGCAGCCAATGCGATGGAGGTGGAGAACACCGGGGTGATTTCCGACCGGATGCAGACTTCGATGGCCTTGTTCTGATCCTGAAGATCCCGCATTTCCTTATTATACCGCGTCATGAAATGAATGGTATCATCCACGGCGATACCGATAGCGATGGCTGCAACCATTGCGGTTCCTACATTCAACGGAATACCAAATACGCCCATGACACCGAACAGGAGAATGATGGGAAAAAAGTTAGGTATCAGGCTTAAGAAACCCGCCTTCACATTGACAAAGAGAACGGACATGATCACGAAGATGATGAACAGCAGCAACCCAAGGGATTGTACCTGGCCGGATGCGATACTGTCTGCAGCTTCGTTGATCAGTATATTTTCACCGGTGAAGTTGCTCTTGAGATGATGATTTAATATCTTGTCCATATGGCCGCTGACGGTTGCCACGGCCTCGTTCAATTCAAAGGAAGATCCGATATTATGGCGGACCATGATATTCACTTCGGAAAAATCCGAGGTCACAAGACGTTCTATTTCACTGCGCTGTAGAGTCAATAGATACTGGGCGACCAATTCCTTGGTATCCGGCAGACGGTAGAAACTATCCTTGCCATCGTTCATCTCCCGGTTAATCACTTTGAGATAATCGGTAAACCCGAATATTTTGTCAAATAGTGCGGTTTGATCCATATAGGTAATCAGATCGTCAATTTCCTTGAGCGCTTTGGGATCTTTGAAATAGTCTGGGATTCCCGAAGAAACATGGATATAAAAAACCTGCACACCGGAGATTTCATCGTGGACAATATCACTTTTCACACGGATATCGGACTCGGGTTTAAAATACCCCAGCAGATCATTGTCCACCTTTACCGTGAAGGAAAACAATGAAATAATTACCGCCGTGCCCATGATAATGCCGAAGGTCGGCCACTTGTACCGCTGAATCATTGAGATAATCGTATCCGCCAGAAAGGTCATGAGTTTCTGGTTAACGGTGACCTTGGATTCATCATGGGGCTTGTATTTGGGACCAAAATTTTTCAGGTAAACCGGAGTGATCATACAGGTGATCAACGGGTTTACGAAAAGACCGAAGGAAGCGACAATACCAAACTGCTTGAGCATGGTGATGTCGTTGATGGTGATGGATAAAAAACCCAGGAAGGTGGTCAATGCCGTCAGAAGTACTGCCGTCCCCGTCTTTGAAACCATATAATCAACGGCTTTGACTTTATCACCGTCTTCCTCTTCAAGCCCCTCCACATACTCGGACAGCAGATGCATATCTTCCGTTGATCCGATGACCACGATCAGTGAGGGAACGATAACGGTGAGAATGTTAAGAGGAATTCCCATGTGCCCCATGAACCCTGCGGACCAGATGACACTGGAACCTGCGGTAAGCATGGGCAGAATGGCCCCGGATGAAGACCGCATGGATACCACCAGCAATGTCAGAAGCACCAGCACTGACAGCGGCACCAAGGTAACCTGATCTCTCAGGATGCTTGAGGTAATGGATTTTTTCGTATAGGTGTTGCCCAGTTGAAAGATACTGTCGAATTCAGGGGCGACCTTCTGAAGAATCTCTTCCACCTGTGTGGTAAACTTAATATCAAATTCAGGGTCGTTTAAATCCGGAACCACATAGAGGTTCAGCGCGGTGGCTTTACCGTCCTCTGAAATAATATTCTTAACGAGCATGGGGTTACGAAGGGCATCTGTCCTGATTTGCTCCGCCTCGTCAACGGTTTCGGGGGGATAATCCACCAGGGGATTGGTGCTCAGCATCCCGTCTTCCCCCTTAAAGTTCGTCACAGAGTAGAGACTCTCAACCCGCTCCACCGCTTCCAGTTCTTCAAACTGAAAATGCAGTTCATCAATCAGGGCGATTTTTTCAGGGGTAAAGAGTTCATCGTCCTGGACATAGATGACGGACACATTGTCAGACCCGAATTTAGCAAGGGTCTCCTCATAAAATTCGATCGCAGGATCACCTTTGATCATCATGCCGGATGCAGATGCATCCACCCGGATTTTAAGGATACCGGATCCCAGGAGGGCCGTGGCAACAACCATGATACATACCACGATCCAGGGATGGCGAAGACTCCATTTCATCAATGAATTCATTTTCCATTCCTCTGCGCCTCAACGGACGCATCTTACCAGTCAGGGTTAATTCTTAATCAAATTTTAGACACCAGAATTATTATTCAATATGTTTTCCGCTCATAATAAACCGTTCTGTGAACACGGAATTCTCAATGGGTTCATTCAGCACCCGTTTTGTTACGAGGCTAAGGGTTTTGTGTTTTTTCTTATGGTTGTCCATGATGGTTTTCTTGGGACGATACACCGTACCGGACACATTTTCAAATTCAAATGATTTCTGGGTCTTCAGCAATCTTTTGCGTCTGTCATAAAACTCCACCTTGAGGGTGGAAAATGTTTCCTTGTCCACCCACATGATCCGCTTGCTGTACGCCGTGGCTTTTTTCTTTTCCTTATTTGCAGGTACAGATTCTATGACGTAACACGCCTTGGCAGGATCCACATGGTCAACGGTTTCTTCCTTGAGTATGGTGTACTTGAAGTTGTCGATGTCTTCAGGCTCCATATCCTCGTAAGTAAAATCCGTGCCCATGAAATAGGATTTTTTACTACCCTGGCCGATACGCTGCATCTTTTTCACGGCGGGCATATACAGCCACTGGTCATCGGCATCTGCATTTTCATGGGTGAGCAATGCCGTCCCCCGGATATCCGCAGGTTTCAAAAACACCAGAAGATAGCGGTTCAGATCGTCACCCACATCTTTACCGTATCGTTTCACTTGACGCTTTTTTTTTTTTTTTTTTTTTTCGTAAACCAGAAACATTACTTCTTCACCGTATTCCGTCTCAACTTTTTGAAGCTCTTTCTGCTTCTCCATTACCTGGCGTCCGGTAAGATCACCGGCAATGGCAGTTGCGCACATAAATCCCGAAATCAATAAAACCAGCAGCACGAAACGAAAACCCTGTTTTAAAAACCCTGTTTCGGCAAAAACATTAGCGTTCTTGGAAACACTCATGATCCTTCCTCCTAAGTATGGCGATTTTAGAAACTAATTTTTTAAGCTGTCGCCCCAGAATAAAGAGATCTCCATCCCCTTGTCAAGCAGATTCCCAAAAAAGAGAAGGGGCGGTCTTTGAAAGGGTGGAAATGACGAATTATCCCAGGAAATACCGTGAACGATAGGTGGGTGCAAATAGAGTGTGACGCCAGAACTTACGGGAAAGTAAAATCTTCGGGTGTTTCATCACCACATCCGGTATGACATGATACCATTGATAGCCTTGCTGTCTGTAGAACATGCGAAGCGGCTCCTGAAATCCAAGATCCAATGCCGCCACAAATGCGGCGTCACGCTGGCATCTGGAACGGATAAACAGCCCGGCAATCCGCGGGTGAAATCCATTTTCAAAAAACAGATCTTTTGCCCGTTTATAATCCTGATAGCGGGAGCGGCTGTCCAGTATCGCAAAGAATGCAATACAGAAACCCGAAAGCCCCCATAGCGCAATGCGAACCTCCGGTTCAGGATTTTCTGAGATACGGTGCAAAAACGTGTCCGTAAAATAGCATCCGGCGCCAAAAGCGATAATGGAAGTCAGCAGGAGTAGCCGACTTACTCTGCAATAACTCAGAAAGCGTTTGACAACACGCTCCATTTGATTCGCCGGCACTTTTTTTAACACAACGCCGCAGCCGCTTTTCGCCAGCATGTTAATTCTTCCCCCCGATATAACCGCTTTTCTTTTCCACGCCTTAAAAACAGTGCATAAGAATACACGTTTCCGCCTAAAAAGAAAATCCCGGGTTTTAAATCGGGAGCCGGACCGTAACAACATACAGCCGGCTCCCTTATCCATTGATTAACGTAACTCAACAAAGCCGGCTTTTAACCGGTTGAGCCCAACACTTGTAGGCCGGTAGGCATCCATGGACAATACCTGGCTTGCCACCGGAAGATATCCGTGGTACCAACCGGGATTGCCGCCGGTTTCAGAAACGGTAACCCCTATGCAACGCTCCTTTTCACACAGAATCTGTTCCACATATCTGAGAAATGCGCTTTTCTCACCCAAAGAGAGTTCCGGGCTGAGGAAAATGCCGTCGGCCTGAAAATAAAACCGGTTATTTTCCAGCAGCACTTTGTGGCCGAAGAAAAGCCCATAAACCCTGCCATTTTTTTCAGATCTTTTCTCAAGGGCATAAAATCTTCCGCCGCGCCCCCACCTCAAGAAGCTTCCCGCGTCCGGGGCAAGGCCGGACCGGGTGCAGGACTGAACTTCAGCGACCAAATCCAAATATCGGTAAAATTTTTTCTCAGACCAACCATTTACCCTGAATTTCACGGGGAGGTCAGGAGAATCCACATAGGGGAACACCGCAGACGTCAGACGAAGAACCGCTCTTTCAAAGGGAGAAAACCCACCGTACTGGACCGTACCGGCATAATCCATCACACGCCCCAGAAGGGTGACCAAAACCGCATTCCCCTCGCGGGATCTTTTTTCTGCCAATGTTAAAAATGATGATCCGGGCTGGTTATGACGGCTGTCATACCAGCTTATGGAAAAATCAATTCCTGCCTCCCGGATCATCTGTCTCAACCTCAGTACAAGCCATTGCCCGATTCCCCTTCCCCGGCAATCCGGGTGCACTGAAAGCCCTGTTTCTATGGCATAATAGCGAACCGTTCCGTCCTGCTGGTATCCGCGTTTAAAATATACCACTACACCGACAAGTTTTCCGGCAACGTCTCTGGCCATAAGACCGGTGAGACGCTCTCCCATGTTCCATGCCAGGAAGGTACGCGAAAATCTGAGCCGGGGTTCCCGACCGTAATCATGGGTCCAGCAGCTTTCCATAAACCCTGACAATTCCTCAAGGTGCAACCCGGATTCATCCAGAGGGGTAACTTCCATTTCCAAAAGCTCCGGATGCCGTTCCGTCAATTGCCGTTCCTGTTTAACATAAGCTCTATTTACAGTCCTCATATAACACCTCCTATCATTCCCTTCATTTTCATCATTTGAATCATCACCCGCCACACACCTTTAGGGACACGGTACGTATCCAGAAGCACCGGGGTTGTGGGAGACCCCCAGTAATGCACGGCCGGTCCCAGCGGAACGAACGGCAGCCCTCTTTGAAGCACTTTCTTCAGAAACCGGGTATCTATGGCGCCTAATGCATACCTGACCGACATTTCCCAGGCCAGAAATATGGCACGGGAAATCAGGTCACCGGAGACCGAGGTATCACGGTTTTCCGGCAACACCGCCATTGTGGATACATCCACACAACCCGTCGCCGGCAGCGCGCACAACCGGGCATAGCTGTCCTCGTAGATCAGCAACTGATTTTGGTTTTTCTCAACCGAGAACCGGCCGTCATCGGGGGTACCGATCAGCCTGGCATTGGCAAGGGTCGGGAAATAGGACTTCTCCATATTCGTCCCATTATTAAATACGAGGCGCATGGTACCGGTAAGGGTACCCACTTCACGTCCGGAGGCGATAAACACGGACCGCTGAAAACCGTCAAACTCATGGAGACGGTTTCGACCGTTGTCGTTGATGTAATTGCAATCGGAGAATATTTTAAATTCAAGCTGTTCGCACTTCTGCCATAACCGATCCCGGGGGGATGCGACAATCCGTGTGCCTTTTCGCCATGGGCGTCTAAATTGCCATCTCATGATATTCCCCCTCTCCGGAATAATAAATTTTAGGGATAGGGGCCCCATTAAATCCGGCCTGCTGATGCCGGGCAATATAGTCCAGGGTATAGGCTCCGGTATTGGCGAAGTATAAGCGGGAACTCAGGTGAGGAAAGGCATAATTTACCGTCAGTTTCGGCAACAACACATCCTTGCAGATCCTGTCGGTTCCCGCACAGGTGGGGCCACCAATATCATACCTGACGAAATCTCCGGCCATGCCGGAATCCCCGGTGACGGAATAATGAAACCCGTCGCTGATTTCCAGAATCTCCATGAATCCGCTGAACACCGACATGTCTACCACCACCCTTGACACCGGTTCAGCCTCCCGGATCTGTATGACGGAAGCACAGGTAAATGCGGCATCCCCCACAATGAACCGTCCCGGTTCCACCCATATCTCGGGACGCCGGGTAAAATACCGGTCAAGGCTTTCCCGGATGACGACACCCAATGACACCAGCGCCGGTACCGGCTCACCGTAGGACACCGGGAATCCCCCCCCCAGGTTCAGCACCTTTAGAAACGGATAGGCCTCAAACACCCTGGCAGCCGTTTTGATGGCCTGCTGCCAATTCCCCGGGTCCTTACACTGGGACCCCACATGAAAGGTGACCCCCACCGGCCGGATTCCCATTTCCCCGGCGTATGCAATCAGATCCAGGGCAGCTTCCAGGGCCGTCCCAAGCCGGTTGAGCTTGAACCGGCTGCCGGTGTTCCCATGATAGAGGCGGACATAGACGGATGCACCCGGAGCATTCACCGCCAGATTATCCACCTGAGCCCTGGAATCCACACAGAACATTCGAACCCCTCTGGCATGAAGAAACCGGACATCTCCGGCAGAGGAGATGGGAGAACTATTGATCATCGGGGCATGGGACAAGCCTTGCCGGTCAAGGTGCATCCACTCGCTTTTATTGTTGATCTCAAATCCGCATCCGGCGGCCGCAACCGTGTGCAGCACACGGGGCAGTGAATTACATTTGACCGCATAAAAAAGACGGTCCGGACGAACCTCTGTTTCCACCGCGGCGATATTCTTCATCACCCGTGGAAGATTAAACTGGAAATAGGGTGTAATACGATTGTCCAACCGCCGGATCAAGTCCCGGGATACCCTGATCTGCCGGCTTTTCTCCATAAATCCCGCAGGTTTGCTTCCTTTCCGCAAACTTTCGATGTTACCTTCAAAACTCATCCAAACAACTCCTTTACTAAAAAATGAATAAACTGATATCCGGAAAGATTCCGGACATCTCCTTGAATCCCCGCATACAGACATGCGGGTAGCTTCCTCCGCAGATGAATTGCAGCAAACAATTCCCATACGGAAAACCGATATAAAAATTTTAGTTTAAGTTGTTAGGAAAGTGTCGGGATGATGAGAGGGTGATTTCTTATTAGAAATATGGGCCGACGGGGGGATTAGGCGTGAGCGGCTTCAGAAGGGGTGGTGGTGGTGCTGGGTAATGTCAAGGTGGCCCGGCACCCTTTTCCGGGTTCGGATTCCAGTTCAAACCGGCCGCCGGCAAACCGAATCCTGTCCCGAACTGAATATAGGCCGTACCCTGTGTTTGACGGAGAATCGAAAGTTTCAAGCAACCCGGGATCAAAACCCACCCCATTGTCCTCAATGGAAAAGTAGATCAGGTCACGGGATCGAATAAATGTCAACTTAACCCGATCAGCCCCGGCGTGCTTGACAATATTGACAAAAAGCTCCTGAGCCACCCTGAAAACCAGGGTCCGTTCATCGGGATTCAAAGGCCGGGATCCTGGCAAAACATCCATTTCCACCCGGATATCATGCTCCGCCTCAACCTTCTCCCCAAGCCACACCAAAGCGTCCTCAAGACCCAGCTCATGCAATACCGGCGGACTCAGGTCATTGGTCATGGCCCGTGTCTTGGCGATCATCTCGTCAAGATAAGACTTCAATTTGTCAGTGAGTTCGGCTGAGGGGCTGTCATTGAGGTCACTGGCCAACTGGCTGACCAGAATCCGGGAAATGGCCAACTCCTGCCCCAGCCCTTCATGAAGGGTATCAGCCATGAGTTTCTTTTCCCGTTCCTCTGTCCGCACCAGGTGGGCATTGAGCTTCCTCAACTCCCGTGTACGCTTCATCACCCGCTCTTCCAGCTGAATCTGAACATCGCTGAGATCACGGGTATGTCTCTGAATGGAAATTTCCATGGCAATGAGCTGCTCTCCCATTTTTCTTACCATGGGAATCTTAAGCAGCAACTGGGAAAATGCTGACCGCAACATCCCGCTCACTATGGGGATAATCCCTTTTGCCCTTTCCTTTATACGGATGTGATACTCGCAAAATGCGTCTCCCCGCAATTCACAAAAAGGTTCGGTGAGTACCACATTATGCTGATTTTCCACACTTAACAGTTTTGGCACCGACTCCAGAACACCTTTGGTCACCTGATCTTCCACCTCCATGGCCTCATGGAGCAGTTCCCGACCCAGATCGCGGACAAGCCTCTTTTTATACGCATCTTTTGTTTTCTTCCGGATCACAACAAGACCATCCTTTGACTGGTCATTATCATAGGTCAATTCCAGCACAGAGTTGAAGTTCTGGTTGACCCGGGCAATTTTCCGGTAAATAAAGTTCAGGTTGAGCACCTGCCCTGCGGCCATCTGCAGAAAATTTCTACGGATCACGGCTCTGCCGATCAGGCGGGCCCCCTCCCCTCTGCCAAGCCCCATTATTGCCAATGCATAGAATCCCACCAACCTGCTCAGATGAGAATTTATCCAGACATGCTCCTTCATGACCCGCTGCCTGAACTCTTCTTTGGTTTCAATGGTCGGCAGATGTGCCGTAACAAGATGGCTGATAAATGCGTCTTTTACCTGACGCCCTTTGTAGATGCCTATGAGCTCAATGAACAGGATCAGGTACTTGGCTGTCACATCCTCAGGGTAGAAAGGATTTTCAATCCTGCCGATTTTGCGGATGACCTGATTATGACCTTGTATCCGGATGAAATCCAATGCAGACCATCTCTTTCCGTTGCGAAGACTTTGCAGAACTGACAACCGCCAGATGCTACGATACGATTCCGATATATAATGAACGCCTTACGCTCGCATCCTATTTAGAAGCAAACGGCTGCGATTGTCAAGGTATTGTTTTGTCTGCCATAAAAACACACATTGCCCCCGAAAAAAGACAGGGGCGCCCGGCAAGCGGACACCCCTGTCATTAGTCAGTTCGGTTTTACAGGACAGGTTACATCAGGGTGCCCCAGGAGAGATCAAACGCCTGGTCATTCTGCTCAAGGTTGGTGATCACCAGCGACGGCATGATCCAGGCCTGGCCGTCATTGCTCTGGGCCACCTTGATCACCGGATAGGCGGTTTGCCGGGCAATGGTCTTCACCGTCAGAAACCGTGTGCTGTTCTCACCCGCCGGAAACCGTGTGAAGGCCAGGTGGTTGACGTTGTTATGAACGGCGGATTTTTTATAATTCTCAAATTCTTCCATGTTGTAAATCCGGCCGGGGATCACCTCCATCTGGGTGGTGGTTCTGGCGTCCGTATCCAGTGAGATGTAATACTTATGATCCTCAAAGGAAATCTCATACCCGTCATAGAGGGTGTACACATTTCCCAGAAGGGTGATCAGCTTCTCAAAGTGAGCAATGTTCTTTGCGTAGCGTTCCCCTTCCTGATTTTTCCCCACATGGCGGTATTCCGCCATGAAAAGACAATGTTCGGGCAGCAGCATCAACTCTTTCTTGTTGAACTCCTTGAGAATATGTTTTTTCATTGAGGCCCGGACCTTCTCCGATTTGGTGGGTCTGCCCGAAATCAGAAAATAAATACCGGTCAACTCTTTTTCCTTACGCCACTCATTCAGCAGGGCGGCCTGCTTGCCGCAGAGCAGTTCCAGAAATCTTGAGAATTCCTTGCCCAAAAAGCGGTCGTTATCCCACCAGGGGCCGGTCTCATCCGGCATCCGGGTCTGGGAAAACGTGTCGGCGAAATACTCTCCGGCCTTTCTTTCGGAAAAAGATTCCTTGCGTTTCAGGGCAGTAGTAATGCCCAGGGCCGGATCCTGATAGGTATTGGCCAGAAGGATGCTGACATCCGTGGTCAGTCCGCCGATATCAATGTGGCAGACCACAAAGTTCAAATCTTCTGCGTTCGGGTCCCGCTGGGGATCTTGTGAAAAAAGGAAATCCACCTCTTTGAGATCCGGCAGTCTGTCTTTGTCACCGCCCAGTTCCCAGAAGGGCATCAGTTTGAGCAGATTGAGAAAGTAGAGTTCGCAGGCGCCGCTTTCGTCGGCCGAGATATTCACAAAGGTTTTTCTCAAATGCCTCAGGTCAGAGGGAAACAGCCATTTCCACTTCCGGTCCGTTGCCAGGTCCATGCACACGGAATAAATATTCTCCCGGTAGCCGTTTCTCAGATTCTCGATGAACAGATCCGGTACCGTCACCCGGATTTCCGTGATAACCGGAATGGCAGGCCCGTTCCAGGGCCGGTCCTTGTTGGGCTCGGTAATGTATTTGAAACTTTCTTCAAGTATTTTTTTTATAT
>JAKSBB010000872.1 GCA_022361315.1 Desulfobacterales bacterium | reverse complement strand
TTCTTTATCGGCACTGCCTGCGATAAGTTAGAAGAGAAAAAAGCACCCCCCCAGGCCCCGCCACCACCTCCTGAAGTGGAAGTCTATAAAACCCTGTCCGAAGAGATCCCCATTTACAAGACCTTTGTGGGGCAGGTTTACGGGGCCAAAGATATCAGTATCCGGGCCAGGGTGCAGGGGTTCCTGAAGGGTATTCATTTCAAAGAAGGCTTCCCGGTGAAGAAGGGAGAGTTACTCTACATCATTGAAAGTCAACCCTTTGAGGCGGAAGTGGCATCCAAGAAGGGACTGCTGGCCGAAGCCAACACCAATATGGTGAAGACCAAACGTGAACTGGAGCGTTACCGTCCTCTGGCGGAACAAAAGGCCATTTCCCAGAGTGATCTTGACGGGGCCGTGGCAGCCTATGAAGCTGCCCAGGCGTCGGTGTCCGCAGCCCAGGCAAACCTGAGAGCGGCAAAGATCCAGATGGGATATACCCGGATCTACGCCCCCATCGACGGGATCATCGGCAAAACCCAGGCCAAGGTCGGGGATTTTGTGGGTCAGGATCCCAATCCTGTGATCCTGAATACCGTATCCAACACCACCTCCGTTCTGGTGGAGTTCTTCCTTACGGAACGCATGTATCTGAGCATTGCCAGGCATATGGTGGAAAACAAAACCGAACGGGCGGAAATGACGCGGGAACCCGACATCCGCCTGATCCTGGCCGACGGGTATGAATACCCCCACAAGGGTAAACCCAATTTCCTGGACCGCCAGATGGACCCGGCCACGGGCGCCATCCTGTTTCAGGTCTCCTTTCCCAATCCGGACAACCTGCTCCGGCCGGGACAATTTGCAAAGGTTAAAACCCGGGTGGCTGTGGTTAAGGACGGTGTGCTGGTGCCCCAGCGCAGTGTAGGCGATCTCCAGGGTAGAAAGCGGATCTTTGTGGTGGACGACCAGAATACGGTCCATGAACGCAAGGTGACCCTGGGACCGTCCATCGATAATTTCTACCTGATTAAAAAGGGCCTGAAGGCGGGCGAAAGGGTTATTTACGAAGGCCTGCAGAAGGTGGGCGACGGCAGAAAGGTTAAGGCGACTGAAGTTCAGGTAGAACGCATAACACAGGATGAAAACTGATGGGTGCTTTCTTTGTCAGGCGGCCCATTGTCGCCATGGTCATCGCAATCATTACGATTATCCTGGGCACCCTGTCCCTGCTGGGGTTGCCCACTGAGCAATATCCAACAATCACTCCGCCGATGGTTCAGGTCAGCGCCAGCTATACCGGGGCCAATGCCGTCAATGTGGAGCAGTCCGTGGCCACCCCGCTGGAACAGCAGATCAACGGGGTGGACAACATGCTATACATGAAATCCACCAACTCCAACGACGGCAGCATGAGTATCAGTATCTCCTTTGATATTGATACGGATCCGGATATGGCCACGGTGTTCACCCAGAACCGGGTGGCTGCGGCAACGGCCGGGCTGCCCGAGGAAGTAAAACGCATGGGTGTGAGCACCAATAAGTCCATGCCCAATACCGTCCTGATGTTCTCACTTACCGATGAAACCGGGGATTATGACCAGTACTTTCTCAACAACTATGCCCTGATCAACATCAAAGATGTGCTTGCCAGAATTTCCGGCGTCGGCCAGGTGAATGTCATGGGCGCTTCCGATTACTCCATGCGGATCTGGATTAAACCGGACCGTCTGGCACAATTGGGGATGACCGTACCTGAAATCAGCGCCGCCATCCGGGCCCAGAGCGTCATCGTACCCGGTGGCAAGTTCGGTGCGGAACCTGCCCCCAAAGGAACGGAATTTACCTATACCGTTCGTCTCCCGGATCGCCTGCAGTCCGAAGAGGAATTCGGGGAAATCGTTGTACGGACCACGGAAGGCGGGGCTCAAGTCAAACTCAAGGATATCGCCCGGGTGGAACTGGGTGTCGAGTCCTACAACGTACTCACCCGGATGAACGGAAATCCCTGCTCGATTATTGCCGTTTACCAGGCACCGGGCTCCAATGCGGTTGAGGTGGCCGAGCAGCTCCTCGTGGCCATGGAAGATCTGAAACGGTCCTTTCCCAAAGGGATTCGGTATGACGTGGCCATGGACTCCACCCTGCCCATTACCAAGGGTATTGAAGAAATCGTAGAAACCCTGTTCATCGCATTGGTGCTGGTGATTTCGGTGGTATTCCTCTTTATCCAGGACTGGCGGGCCACCCTGATCCCAACCATTGCTATTCCCGTCTCCCTGCTGGGGGCATTCATGGTTTTCCCCTTGCTGGGATTTACCGTTAATACCCTGTCGTTGCTGGGACTGGTGCTGGCCATCGGTATCGTGGTGGACGATGCCATTGTGGTGGTGGAGGCCGTCCAGGTGAACATTGCCAAGGGCATGACACCCAAAGATGCCACCATTGCGGCCATGAAAGAGGTGACGGCACCGGTTATTGCCACCACCCTGGTACTCATTGCCGTGTTTTTGCCCGTGGCGGTCATGGGCGGTATCACGGGAAAACTCTACCAGCAATTTGCATTGACCATCGTGGTGTCGGTCTGCTTCTCCTCCATCAACGCCCTGACCCTGAGTCCCGCACTTTGCGGCCTTATTCTCAAGGAACCCAAACCCTACTGGGGCCCTCTGGGGTGGTTTTTCAAACTGTTCAACAAGGTATTTGACGTCTCCACCACCGCTTACATGGGCGTCACCCGCATGCTGGCCCGAAAGCTCATCATCGGTGTTATTGTGATCATCGGGGTCTGTGTGGGCACCGGCTATGTGGGCAAACTCCTGCCCACCGGGTTTGTACCGGAGGAGGATCTGGGGGCAATGTTTGTCAATGTCCAGCTGCCGGACGCCGCCTCTATTCAGCGGACGGATGAGGTCATGAAAAAAGTGGAGAAGGTCATTGCCAGTTATCCTGAGGTGGATTTTGTCACATCGGTAACCGGCTTTTCCGCACTCTCCGGGGCCACGAGTTCAAATACCGGTTTCGTGTTTGTCTCCTTAAAGGACTGGGATGAGCGGACGAGAACCGCCAAAGATATAACGGCGGCCATGGGCGGAGAGCTTTACATGGGAATAAAGGAAGCCCAGGTTTTTGCATTCAGTCCACCGGCCATACCCGGCCTGGGCTCAGGTTCCGGATTTTCCCTGATGCTCCAGGACCGCGCGGGCAATACCCCGGAGTATCTGGGCCACCAGGCGGCAACCTTTATCCAGGCGGCCATGAAACGGCCGGAAATCGCAGCGGCCTATACCACATACAGCCCCGGTGTGCCCCAGCGGCTCATCGATGTGGACCGGGACAAGGCCCTTAAGGCCGGTGTCCCTCTGGATGATATGTATACCACCATCGGTGCTTTTTTAGGCGGTTCCTACGTAAACGATTTCAACCGTTTCGGCCGGCTCTACAGGGCCTTTATCCAGGCGGAACCCGAGTATCGTCAGAACGCCGATCAAATCAACCTTTTCTTTGTCAAAAACAGGGACGGGGCCAGCGTACCCCTCTCCGCCTTCGTAAAAGTGAAAGAGGTGTACGGACCGGATTACATCAACCGGTTTAACCTCATGCGTGCGGCATCCATCTCCGGCGGGGCAGCCAAAGGATACACCTC
>JAKSBB010001093.1 GCA_022361315.1 Desulfobacterales bacterium | reverse complement strand
TGCATGAGGTCGTCCCAGGTGGCCTGGTCCGGAAGCTGGTTCAGGATTTTTAAGGCCTCTTTTTTAATTCCTTCTTTCTGCATATTCCTGCCCTTTGAAGAATTCTTGTTTTAGTTGCGGCACTTTAAATTTGTGGAACCAAAAACTACAGAACGTCACCCAAATAGTATAGCATACGGATCATACGATCTGAAAATGAATTCACAGGCCTTTGAATACGGCTTCTCTATAGCTGCTTAATAGCTGCCCCAAGCTTCTCCACGGCATCAGCCAATGTTGCCTCATCCGCCATGGTATAGTTCAACCGAATGGTCTCATGCCCCTGTTCCGGATCGGTGTAGAAAAATTGTCCCGGAACAAATGCCACACCATTTTCAATGGCCTTACGGTAAAGCGCCAGGCCGTCAAGCCCCTCAGGTCCGCTGACCCATAGAAACATGCCGCCGTCCGATTGGGAGACCTTGAAGTCTGCGGGAAGATGCCGATGAAGGGCGTCCGCCATGGCCTTCTGCCGGGGGTGGTATAACTCAATGATTTTCGGAAGCTGGCGGTCCAGATAGCCGCCGGACAGGTATTCCGCGGCCAGGGCCTGGTTAAAAGTAGAGGTATGCAGGTCCACCCCCTGCTTGACCAGGACCAGCCACTCCCGGATGAACTTAGGAGCGGCGTAAAAGCCGATGCGCAGGCCCGGGGCAAAGACCTTGGACAGGGTGGAAATGTAGATCACATTCTCCGAGGCCAGGGTTTTGATGGGGGGCAGGGCCTCTCCCCGGTAGCGCAGGGCGGAGTAGGGATCATCTTCAATGAGCAGGGCGTTGTAGGTCTGGATGATCTCCGCAATCTTGACCCGGCGTGCCATGGTCAGGCTGCGGCCGGTGGGATTCTGGAAGGTGGGAACCAGGTAGATGAATTTGATGTCGTGGTGCTTGAGGGTCTCTTCCAGGGCTTCCGGAATAAGCCCTTCGTCATCCATCTCCATGGGGACGTACTCGGGCTCATAGGGGTTGAAAGCGGAGATGGCCCCAAGATACGTCGGAGCTTCCAGGGCGATCTTGTCCCCCTTTGAAATCATGAGCTTGGCGGCGGCATCCAGAACCCCCTGGGAGCCGGAGGTGATGTTGACGGCATCCGGGGTGGTTTGTATGCCCCGTTGTTCCAAAAGACCGGCCACCTGTTCCCGCAGGGGAATGAAACCTTCGGTGAGATCGTACTGAAACGCACCGGATTTATATTTAGTCAGTACCTTTTCCGTGAGCTCACTGAATATTTCCATGGGGAAGCTGTCCGGGGACGGGATGCCGCCGGCAAGGGAAATAATGCACGGGGTTCCCACAACTTTGAGAATTTCCCGGATGGCATTGGCCTGCATCAATTCGGTACGGTCAGCTAAAAGATGTTTGAAATCCATGACTCTCTCCCTGTAAATTCAGATAGTTGATCAAAGT
>JAKSBB010001190.1 GCA_022361315.1 Desulfobacterales bacterium | reverse complement strand
CCAGTCTCCGGTCTGGGAGTTGTTTAGAATCCTGAAGAATTCATCATCCGGAATCTGCCGGGTGTCCGTGTTCAGGGCATCGGCGCAGGATAGCGCCTCCACAGTGTTTTCCTGGGGATCGCCCAGCAGGGGTATACTGTTCTTCGTTGCCGTACACCCGGTCAGAAATCCCAGCACAAGTCCTGCAATTATCAGGGTGTGAAACCCTTTGTGAACCAGCAGTGTCATCTGTCTTCCTCCTGTCCTAACGATGATTGGAAATTTGCCTTTAAGAGCTATGTCGAATGGGATTGGCGGCTTTCCATAAAAAAAGAGGAAATTATGGTAATTTTTTAATCCGCTTCGATAAAGCATATTGAAACCCGACGGTTAGGAGAGAGCGAAATGAATAAAAGATATGGCCTGGTGATTGTTATGGTGAGTCTTCCCCTTGTGATGATCCACCTGATGTTTATTTCCCGGGCAGCCGCCGTAACGGAGAACCACGCCGCCCGACTCATAAAGGCCCCCGAGGTGGAAAGCCTTTACGGCGACCTCATTACCGAGGCCGGACAGATCTTTAATGTGCCCCGCCAAATCCTTCTGGGGGTCATCCTTGTGGAGTCCGACGGAAATCCCTGGGCAACAACGTCGTTAAGCTCGGCAAAAGGATTGATGCAGACCATTGACGCCACCTTTGATGACGCCTGGCGGGGATTGACTGCCATGGGTATTTCCGTTGAAAAGAATCCTTTCAGTCCCAGGTCATCCATTCTGGCCGGGGCCTGGTACCTGGACCGCATGTACACACGCGCCCTTTCCGAAAACCGGATGCCCCCGGGACAGCGCCACCGGGTATCGTCCTGGCGGATTCCCCTGACCTATTACTATGCCGGTCCGGAACTCGGGGCCCGGCCGGAAAACGTCATTGAGGTCTGCTCACGGGGACACTGCCGTACCATTGATAAAAACGGCTATGCCGGCAAAGTGCTGAACCTCGCGGAAGCTGCACCCTTTCAATCCGCACAAATCGAACCGGCCCCATTGCCTGTCCAGTCACCTTCAATCACCCGGGTGCCCCCGCCAAAGCGCCCTGCAAAAAAACTGGCCCGAATTCCCCGGGATACTGGCACCGGGTATCTCAACGCCGCTGACAAGGGGTTTGATTAATCCCGGGCACCATCCCATATCATTTTCCCGATATAATTTTCCTGCAGGTATTCCATTCATCCCAAAGATACGATAGAAACGCATAGAATAACGAGTAAGATGAGTTACAACCCTGGGGCACCCTGATATATCCAATGAAAATCTGGTTGGTTTCGATGTGTATGTGGTTTTTGTGGATCGCCGTAACGGCTGAATCCCACGCCAGAGACCTGCGCATGGT
>JAKSBB010000730.1 GCA_022361315.1 Desulfobacterales bacterium | reverse complement strand
TTGAAATTATCAATGTCAGCCATAATCACCGAAAGCGGTGTCGGGTGCGAAGGCTGCGGCCGGCCTCCTGCACAAGCCGTTCGTCAAAGCACCGCCGGTTGGGAATTTGGGTAAGGCCGTCCAGGATGGACTGGTCATAAATGGCCCGGTAGGCGCGGATCAGCTTCCTCCCGGCAATGAGTATCATGAAAAGTCCTGTGGTCCAGATAATCAGATGGCCGGCAATAACCGGGGAGAGCTTTGCGGAAGGCAAATTATACAGGGACACGCTGATCCCCCCGAAAATCTCGTTGAGTTTGGTCCCCCGTTCCTTGTGGCATTCCAGGCAGGATTCCTGTGCCACCAACCCTTTGATATACTTGAAATAGGGACCGTCCCCGTTTTCAAGAAACTCTCCTCTTTCCATGAGCCCACCCCGGGAAAAGCTTTTCAGGGCAGACTTTTCCCAGGCATCCGGACGGTTTTCGGGCCGCAGCGGGGCAAGCCCGGTGACATGGAAACTGACCCCGAACTTTTTGCTGGCGGTATCGGATATTTCCCGGGTCATATAAGAGGGATTGAACTTTGTCAGACGGATACCGCCGCAGTCCAGATCCCTCAGGTCGTCTTTCAGGTAGGGGTTGGGTTTTCCCCCTTTGTCCACCCGGACATAGACCCCGTTGTAATCGGAGTTCCACTGCCGGACGATCACCATTTTTTCAAACAGGACTCTTGCGGACTGGAGAATCAGGGTTTCCCGGTGGGACAGGGCGGACTGGATATTCCAGTAGAACAACAGCCCCAGTCCCAATGTCCAGACCAGTATGACTCCGTATAGTTTCTTTTCCATAACCCGCTTAGTTTCCTAAAAATTTCAGCGAGCTTATCAAAGGTATGCCCGGTTGTCAAAGGACAGAAAAAGGAGAAGAAAAAAGGGGAGTACGGTTAGGTGACCGGCACCCCGATACACCCGTTTTCCCTTTCCATATACGCCTTCAGCGCCCTGTCCGTGTCGCCATCAATGAGGCGTTCCGGTGCATTGTCGAGGATATTCCGGGCCATGTCATTGGCCCTGGCAGCCACATCCCGGCCACCGTCCGCTTCCCATTCCTGCTGGGTGCCCCAGAAGGAGACGGAGGGTGACCATCGGTTCCGGCAGTTGATCACCGTGGCGGGATCCATGAGGAATGACCCGCCCTGCCCGGCCGTCCGGATGGCATCCCCGGCAAGGTCTGTATCCGGGCCGTCAATCCCCTGCCCGATACGCTTGATCCGGGAAATGATCTCGGCATCCAGCAGGGTTTTCTCGTAGGAAACGGTGAGGATGCTGTCCAGAATCCCCACACTCTCATTAAGGAGGTGGGCACCGGAGAGCATACCCATCATCAGGTTCTGCATGGTTTCCACACCGGCCTGGAAGTCCGGAATCTTGGCATCGGTGAACCCGGGCATTGCCCGGACCGGGATGTGATAGAAGTCCAGGGCCATCTGGATATTGGCCGTGTTGATCAGCATGGATTCAGGGGCACCGGTGGCAAAGCCGCAGGTCTTCATGTTTGCAGCAGCCGCAGAGGGGCAGTAGACCGCCGGATGGCCGGGCCGCAGCAATTGCACCAGGACGATGCCGGCCAGAAGTTCCGCATTCTGCAGGACGGCGGTTCCCAGCATGGAATAGGGAGCGGTCACACCGGCCAGCGGTGCACAGAGAATGGTGGGCACCTGGTTGGCGGCCACGTATTGCATCATGGTTTCCAAAGGATCCCATGAGTAGGTCAGGGGGGTGGTGGCACCAATGCTTACGCACATGTAGTGGGCAGATGTGAAGGTCTCTGTTCCGCCCACGGCGATGGCCCCCATTTCCAGCTGGGCACGGGCCTGGTCCCCGGTGGTCATGAAGCCGTTCACCGGTTTGTCCGTATGCTTCAGGGTTTCATACATCATGTGCAGGTGCTTGGTTTCAGCCGGCAGCTCAGAAGGTTCCACCGGGATCATGCCCACCAGATCGAAGACATCCCCTGCCTGATAGATTTTCTGGAAGTTCCGGTAGTCGGACAGGGTGCCGGGCCGGATGTTACCGTCCAAATCATGGACCTTCACCGTTCCCGCGGCCGGCTGAAGCAGCCAGCCCTCCCCCAGAACCTTGGTGTGAGCGGGATTTCGGGCGGTCCAGGTGAACTTTGACGGCGCCTGATCCATGGCCTTTTCCACAAGGGTCCGGGGCAGGCGGACGGTCTGTCCGTCTACTTTGGCGCCGTGGGATTTAAAAATGTCCAGGACCGCGTCATGGTGGAAGGCCACGCCTGTCTCTTCCAGCACCTTCAGACTGGCATCGTGAATCTGCGGTAATGTCTCATCGTCAATGACTTTAAACCGGTTCATACCCCTCTCCTTAATCTGCGGCCAGCCTGGCGTCATACGCAGACACCAGCCGTTCCATTTCTTCTTCCGCCCCCTTGGGCAGCGGCGCCGGTTCATGGGTGTCGAGAATCTTTATCGCTGCATCGTAGGCGCGGTCTGCAGCCGTCTTGCAACCATCCGCCGTCCACTTGTCTCTGGTATTCCGGTCGAACAACTCTCCCCTGGACTGGGACCTGGCCCGCTCAAATGTATGGGGATGGGTGAGGTAGGTACTGCCCGGCCCCACGGCCTCAATGACTTCCACGGCCAGATTCTCGTCATCCACCGTCACACCGGAAAGGGTCCGGCGGATATTCTTCATACACTCGTGGTCCATGAGCAGCTTGGCATAGTCAAAGGTGAGGCACATCTCCATGCCGCCGGAACCGTATACGATGTTGGCCCCGGAAAGGGCGGATGTCAGGGCATTGGTGGCAAACTCGTATCCCACCTGAGCATCGGGCACCTTGGCATCGGAAAGGCCGCCGCCCACCAGGCAGGGCAGTTCGTAATACCTTGCCATATGGGCAATGCCGGCGTTGAGGATACCGTATTCCGGGGCGCCCACAGCAGACACGGCGGTCTTCATATCCATGATGGACGTACAGGACCCATAGGTGCAGGGGGTGCCCGGCCGGACGGTCTGGGCCAGGAGCAGAGCGGAGATCACCTCCACGTTGTGCTGGACAATGGTGCCGGCCAGGGAGGCAGGTGAGGTGCCGCCGGACAGACACATGGAGATAATGAGAATACCGATGCCGTGTTCTGCTGCGGCAATGATGGCATCGCAACAGGTATCCACCAGGGTCAGGGGACTTGTGGGGCAGACCGTGGCCGTAAACAGGGGACGGCGGTCGAATGCCGCTTTACCGCCGGCGGCCAGCGCCCCCAGTTCCAGCATGGTTTCCAGGTTCTGCCGACCGTCGGTTCCCAGAACGATGTGTTTGGAGGTACCGGTCATCATGGCGGCCAGGTTGTGAACGGGCTGGGAGGCGGAAGGTGTATCACCCGGGCAGACCGACCGCTCCATGATGACGATTTCCTCCAGGGCATCGGCCAGCAATGCAGTATCCCTGCAGTCCGATTTTACCGAGGGGCGGATCTCCCGGGTCCGGGGGTCAATGACGTTGATACATTCGCCGAACTGGGCAAACCCCACCCGGTTGGGTTCGGCGATAAAATCGTGCTCCGGAATCCTGCCGTAGTAGGTTACCGAGGAAGGGGCCTTGCGGATGGCCTCTTCCACCTGGAAGGGTTTAAATCTCACCCGGAAATGGGGACCGTCTTTTTCCACCATGGCACCGGCGGCACCCAGGATCTCGGCGGCCCGGGCAGATTCCACCCGGATACCGGTCTTCTCAAAGATGGAAAGGGTGGCCCAGTGCATGGAATCCAGGGCCGCCGGTGTGAATCCGCTGAGCCCGAAGCCCTGGGCGGCGGACACACCGGTTCTGTTATGTCGAATACTCATTGGGGTTCCTTCATTGAATAGTGCCCTTCCCCGGCCGGGGAAGGGCAGTGGGACTTACTTGGAATCAGGAGCAGTTTCCAGCCGTACCAGGGGCTGGTTCAAATGGCCGAAATCTTCTTCAACGTACCTCAGAAAGGCCACACACAACAGGATGCCGATGGGAATCATGGGCAGCGCACCGATGACGGAGGCCAGCTGTACCGCCTTCAGGGCATTCACCGCCATGAGGCCGATGGCAACGAAGGCCAGCAGGCCGGCCCAGGTGAAGCGCAGCTTTCTGGAGGGTTCAGCCGATGAGGGCAGGTCACGGGTGGAGATGGAAGCCAGGATAAAGGCCGTAGAGTCCAGGGTGGTGGCCACAAAGATGAAGCAGAGGAGCACGAAGACAAAGGTCACCAGGCCGGACAGGGGCAACTGGCCCATGACGGCGAAACAGAGGGCCGAAGATCCCTGCTCGGAAAGCACCTTGGCCACATCCAGGATACCGGATTTCTGGAGATGAAGGGCATAGCCCCCCAGAATCCCCATGAACCCGAAGCAGCCGCCGGCACCGGCGAAAAGTTCCACCAGTACCACCTGGCGGATGGTACGTCCCTTGGAGATACGTGCCACAAACAGGGCCATCATGGGCAGATAGGCCAGCCACCAGGCCCAGTAGAAAACGGTCCAGGACTGGGGCCATCCCGACTTCACCACCGGATCCAGATAGGTGGACATGCGGAAGAAGTTGGTCACCATCAGCCCCAGGCTGTTGGTGATCATGTCAATGATGAAGATGGTGGGGCCGCAGAGCAGAACAAAGGCCAGGAGCCCCAGGCCGAGATAGAGGTTGATGTCGGAAAGAATCTTAATGCCCTTGGCAAGGCCCCGGTATACACTGAAACCGAAGATGCCGGTCCAGATCATCAGGATGGCCACCTTGAGCATCAGGGATTCCTGGATGCCGAACCACTGGGACACGGCATAGGAAATCATGGGCACGGCCACACCCAGGGACGTGGCGATGGCGCCGACGATACCGAAGATCATGAACACGTCAATCATAGTACCCAGCCAGCCGTCGGCCCGGTCACCGATGACGTTCCGCACGGTTTCGGAAATTCTCAGGGCCTTGCGTTTCCTGACAAAGAGCACGTAGGCAATGGCCGGCACACCGATGCCGTAAAGCGCCCAGGCGGAGAATCCCCAATGGAACAGGGGCAGCATGGCAGACCACTCGTAGGCCTGGTCGGAGAACGCCTCAATGCCGTACGGAGGGCCCTGGATATAGTAAATGGGTTCCATGATGGACCAGATCATCAGGCCGGAGCCCACACCGGCGCAGAAGAGCATGCCGATCCAGCTCAGAAAGGAAAACTCGGGTTTATCCTCCGGGTCCCCCAGCTTGATGCTGCCGTAACGCCCCAGGGCCACCCACAGCAAAAAGAAGAAGCAGCCCAGCCCGAACAGCAGGAAGGACCAGCCAAAGTACTTGGTCATAAATCCGAAAATGGCATTGACCACGGCCTTGCCGTCCTCCTGGAATATGGCCAATGGCAGGGCCAGGGCCAGCACCACAATGATGGACGGCCAGAATATCCGTTTATCGAGGACACCTTGTTTTTGAGTTGACAATGATTGTTCCATGGTTTTCTCCGTTGAGGTTTATGGGTTGATATTGGATCGGCTTGTTGCTATGCCACCGCCTCCGATGCGGGGACGATGGGGTAGGTGCCGTACTTTTCCTTGGTTTCCATCATGGCCAGGACGTTTTCCACCTTGCAGTAATCGGTGATGCTGTTGGAGGTGGCCAGGATAAATCCGCCCCCCGGGGCCAGCCGAGAGATCTTGTCCCGGGTCTCTTCAATGCTCTCTTCCACGGTGCCCTGGGTCAGGGTGTACCGGATGTCCACGTTGCCCCAGATACAGAGCCTGTCACCGTAGTTTCTCTTGTACTCGAATATGTCGTTGACGTCCGGCTGGAAGGGGTTGAACCCGTTCATGCCGAAGTCCATGATGTCGTCCCAGGCCTTGCCCACGTTCCCGCAGGAATGGTAGATCCAGGGCAGCTTCAGGGTGGCGGCGAATTTCTTCATCCGGGAAACGAAAACCTCCCGGAATATGGGCAGGGGAATGATGGGGCCGGTGTTGAAGGCAATGTCGTCGTAGCAGACCAGGAAGTCGAATCCCGCATCGGTGAGCCCTTCGGCCACGCGGATATTCCACTCGATATACCGGTCGAACATCTCCTCCACAAAGGCAAGATTCTGGAACAGGGCCATGGAGAATTCGGTGAGCCCCATGGAAAAGATGGTGTTCATCATACCGGTGCGCATGCTGCCGAACACCGCCAGGTCGGATTTCCCGTAGGTGTCCATGTAGCGTTTGGCCTTGTCAAAGTAACCCGGGGCGGTGACATCCGGCAGGATGAACTTGTCCATGTCGTCCGGGGTCTTGATCAGGCCCTCGGACTGGAGATGCTCCACCCCTTTTTCATCAATGATCTTCTCGCAGAACTGGGGAGCGATATAGTCGCCTTCAGCGTAGCAGATGGCATCGCAGCCAAGCCGTCTGTGGAATTCCAGGTCATCCATGTTTTCATCGCCAAAACGGGCGGCCAGTGTTTTGCGGATGCCCGGGTCGATCCAGTCCGCAAACGGGACCTTGTCCGGCTCTTCCAGGTTGACGGCAGCCATGATACGCTGTCTGGGTGTCATTGTCATCTTATATCTCCTTGGTTCGGGGTTAGTTCAGGTGGGGCCTACGCTAATTCTCATCGAAAAACGGGGTGAGGTATCCGTCCGCATCAAAGGCGAATGGTCTCGGGCCGCTGATGATCTCGAGCCCGGGGTCGGATTGGATCTGCGGGAGGAAAGCCGCAGAAAGGTCCACCTCTTCCAGGCAGAGGGTGTTTTTAATGCGGATGATCCGGGCATCTTCCGGGGGCACCATGCCGATGCAGCGGACGGCCAGTCCCAGGGCCTCTTTATCGCTGGGCATGGTCAGGGGGGTTTTGCCCATCTCCAGCGCCATGCTCACAATGGTGTTGATATCCGTGGTTTCCTGGTCCACCTTGCCGGCCAGGCGCGCCGTGATGATGTCTGCCAGGCCGAAGCCGCAGGCGTTGCCGTGGGAAATCTCTGTGAGGTCGGAAAGAATGATCCGGGTAATATCGGGCTTTTCAGGCTCAGGGGTACCGGGCAGACGGATGCGGCCCACCACCCGGGTGTCGAAACCGGCACCGGAAATTTCCTTGCCGATCTCGTCGATGAGGATGATATCGGCGGCGTCAACGGGCAGAGACGGGGATATGGCCTTGGACTGTCCTAATAAGTCTTTCTCACCGGCCTCAATGTCCTGTGCGCCAAAGATGCCGATATCGGCCACATCCCCGTACCCGTTCTCAATGGTGCCCAGGCCCATGAGGATATTGGCCCGGGACATGACATGACGGCCCACCGCCTTTATCACCGGGGAAGCCCCCAGATTCATCATGGCGGTGTGATAAACCTCCGCCCCGGAGATCTTGCCCAGGCCGATGCCCATGATCTTCATGAGGCCGCTCTCGAATTCCCCCATGAAATCCGTGTGCTTTTTGAGCCGGTTGATGAGGACGATATGATCGGCTTCCCAGGCATGGCGGTCGAGCTCCACGGGGATGCCTTCAGGGGTGGTACCCAGGTCCACGGTTTCCAGGCTTGATCTGATTTCCGCCCCCACGGTTTCCTCTGTCAGGCCCA
>JAKSBB010000954.1 GCA_022361315.1 Desulfobacterales bacterium | reverse complement strand
CGTCGATGAGCTGGTTGACGGAAACGGCAAGCTTTTCCTTGCCCGCGCCGGCTTCGGCAGCTTCGTCCATGGACGCTTCGGGGAAAGAGAGGTATTCAGGCACTGCCATGACAAAGGCACCGCCTTCCTGGTTCAGTCTGCCGGCCAGAGCGTTCAGGGTCTGGACTGCGGCAAATTCTTTCAGGTTCTGTCCGTGGTCTCCGCGTCCCTTACCGGGAACGGCAACCGGTGCTTTGGCCTTTGCAAAGGCAACGGCCAGGGCTTCGATATCGGCAGCTGCGATACCGGTGCTTGCTTCAACCCGTGTGAGGGAGTATTCCTTCTGGATTACGGCGGAGAATTTCTGGAACCCGCCGGAGAAGTTCTCCTGGGTGAAGAGATTCTTGCTCAGCAGCACCGCACAGAGTCCCAGTGCCAGGTCCGCTTCGGTGCCGGGCTTGATGGGAATCCACTTGTCGGCGCCGGCGGCGGTGTTGGAGAGTCTGGGTTCTATCTGGGTGAGTTTGGCATGGCGTTCTTTTCGGGTGGCATTGGCCTTGAAACAGGCCACAGGGGATCCCCAGCCTTCGATGATGCCTGCGCCGAAACTCAGGACAAAATCTGAATTTTCAAGGTCAAACCCGATGGTGTTGCCTGCGCCGTGGAGTGTGGCGGCAGTGAGCTGGAGGTTGGCTTCCAGGCTCGGCATTTCGTAGGCGTTGGGAGAACCGAACGCGTCCAGAAAGCGTTTGAACAGGGCAGGCATGGAGCCTGCGGTGCTGCCGGTGATCACGCCAAGGGTGTCAGAGGCGCCGTCCTTACGAATGTCGGCCAGTTTACCGGCAACGATGGAGATGGCCTCTTCCCAGGAAATGGCATCGAAACGGTTGCCGTTTTTCCGCATGGGGGTTTTCACCCGTGAAGGATCGTAAAGATACTGGAGACCGGCAATACCGTGGAGACAGGCGCCGCCGTTGTTCACGGGGTAGCCGTCCAGGCCTTCGATTTTTACCGGACGTCCTTTGATTTTTCTAACGCTGATGCCGCAGCTGCCGGGGCAGATGCTGCATACGGAGGGGTCGTAAGTTATTTCACCGTCTGCGGGAACAGGTGTCCAGGGCCAGTTCTGGGTCCAGATGGAGGAATCATCTGTGAGTTTCACCCCAACGGGGGAAACCGCAATACCAGCTGCTGCGCCAAGTCCCAATCCCAAGAAGCTTCGTCTATCAATTTTCATAAGATTTCCTTTACAAAAAAAAGATTTCGCTCGTTGAGGCGCGTTACTTGTGGCACTGGAAACAATAGCCTTTATGGCCATCCATTTCCACGTGACAATCAGCGCAGTCATCCATCTTCATCCGGTCCCAGGAATTTTTCTTAAATCCCCAGATGCTCTTGCCCCAGATATCACGGCTGTAACCGGTGATTCTGTTTTCTTCGTAGGGGCGGGATGTGGTGGATTCGCCTATGGGACCATGGCAGGTTTTGCAGTCCATCTGGCCGGCAGCGTTCTCGCCGTTG
>JAKSBB010001109.1 GCA_022361315.1 Desulfobacterales bacterium | reverse complement strand
GGTGATGACGATGTCGGACTCGGCGACGGTGTCGGCCATGAGTTCCTGTTGTTTTTGTTTCTGCTCTTCGGTTTGTTCTTTGGCGTATCCGCCCTCGCCGGAGGCGGCTTCGGGGGGCTCGACGAACTTGGCGCCGAGGGATTCGATCTGTTCCTTGACCTCGGGCCGGACGTCGATGGCGCTGACGATGGCACCGAGTCGCTTGGCGGTGGCGATGGCCTGGAGTCCTGCGACGCCCGCGCCGACGATGAAGGCCTTGGCGGGTTTGAGGGTGCCGGCGGCGGTCATCATCATGGGCATGATCTTGCCGGAGGCGTCGGCGGCCATGAGCACGGCCTTGTATCCGGCGAGGTTGGCCTGGCTGGACAGGGCGTCCATGGCCTGGGCGCGGGTGATGCGCGGGACGAGCTCCATGGCCAGGAGGGTGTGGCCGGCCTCGGCGGTGGCCTGGTTTTGGCTGTGTGCGAGCAGGGGGTCGGCGTGGCCGATGATGATCGCGCCGGGCTTGCAGAGCGACAGGTCGTCTGCGCCGCGGTCCGGGTTTGCGCCGTAGGCGCGGACCTGGCAGACGATGTCTGCGTCGGCGAGGAGGGCGGTGCGGTCAGCGGTGACGGTGGCGCCCTTCTGGGAGTATTGCTCGTCGGTGAATCCCGCCTTGAGTCCGGCGCCGCTCTGGATGTGCACGTCCAGGCCCAGCTTCACGAGCAGGGGGACGGACGCGGGGACCAGTGCAACACGCTTTTCGCCGGGATACGTTTCGGTCGTTATTGCGACTTTCACAGAATCGACTGCCTTGTCACAGAACCAAAATCGGACATGGGGGTGCAGGTAAATTAGCGGATGGGGGGCGGGTCGTCCAGCGCGGGGGAAATGATTGTCGTATGGGTTGTTGGTGGGTATGTTTTGGGCCGATATTGGGTCATGAGTGTGTCGGACGGACTCTAAATGATCAGGTGAGCAGGACGATGAGTGAGTTTGATTACGATGCGATCGTGATCGGCAGCGGCCCGGCCGGTGAGGGCGCGGCGATGAAGCTGGCGAAGATCGGTAAGGACGTCGCGGTGGTGGAGCGTTACGCGCGCGTGGGCGGTGGTTGCACGCACTGGGGGACGATCCCGAGCAAGGCGTTGCGGCACGCGATCCAGATGGCCGGCGAGCTGCGGCAGAACACGGTGTTCAAGAAGCTGACCAACGGCGGTTTGAACCAGCGTGTCGATGTGCCGGACCTGTTGAGCACGGCGCGCAGCGTGATCGAGCGACAGGTGGTGATGCGCG
>JAKSBB010000504.1 GCA_022361315.1 Desulfobacterales bacterium | reverse complement strand
CCAGGAAGAGGAGACAGGTCTTATAGGATTCGAAAAACGGGGTGAGGAAGGCCGCAAACCACTTGAGTTTACGTAAGCCTTCCGAGGTGATGTTCACCAGATCCTGGCGTTTGACATCCGGTACCACAATCCCCTCGTTGATAAACCCTTTCATGACGCGGGAAATCTGCTCCTCGGCTGTGACTTCCTCATCAAAGGAAAATTCATCGGTAAACATCTTCTGGAGGAACTTGTACCGGAGTACCAGATCGGAGGGGGCAAATTTGAACCGGTTCATCTCAAGCATGGCCACCGCCGTATAGGCCGCCGGCACAAAGAAACAGATCACCGAGTTTTTGTAGTAATCCAGAATGGCCCGTTTGTTGTGTTTGACAATCAGGGTGGTGTTGTCGGTGATTTCATCATCGTCTTCATCGGCCAGTTCTATAAA
Organism: Desulfobacterales bacterium; assembly: GCA_022361315.1. Next base: position 4,357 of record JAKSBB010000504.1, on the reverse strand, counting down.
GCTTCTGGACAGGAAATTCTGGATAACCGCATCAAAGGCATTGTCCGTATCCATTAAAAGGGTGTCGGACAGGTAAGATCCGTTGAAGGTGAGAAAGTTCATATAGGTGTCCACCCGCTGCTGCATCTGTTCTTTGGTGAACGTATTCTTGGCGCAGTTGAGGATGGCCGAGGCAATGATGCCGTGGGGAGTGGCCACTGTGTTTTCGTTGATATCGTTGATGAGCTTGTAGCCGAACCCTTTGACAAAGGTCATATATTCTTTTTCCGTGGCCCGTTTCAGGTCAATATTTTTCCCTTTGAGATAGGCATTCATGGAAATGGGCTCGTCGAACTTCAGGTATACCTTACCGTATTTTTTCTTAAGGAATTTCCGGGTGTTGAGCAGGCCTTTCAGGGTTTCAGGGCTCTTTTTCCCGCCTTCAATCTCCTTGAGATAGGCATCCTCTTCCAGCACCCGGTCATATCCGACGTAAATGGGTACAAAGTAAAGGTCTTCGCAGGCCCCGTTGAGGTAGGCTTTGATGATCATGGCCAGGCCGCCGATTTTGGGCGGCAGCAGCTTACCGGTGCGGCTCCGGCCCCCCTCGATGTAAATTTTGATGTTGAACCCTTCATAGAGCAGCTTCTCCAGGTAGCCGGCAAATATTCGGGTATAGAGTTCCGCTCCTTTGAAGGTCCTTCTGAGAAAGAAGGCGCCGCCGCCCCTGAAAATCGGACCCAGGGGCCAGAAGGAGAGGTTCTTGCCTGCGGCAATATGGGGGCAGGGCATGTTATTGCGGTGCATGGCATAGGGCAGCAGCAGGTAGTCCAGATGGCTCTTATGGCAGGGAATGAGGATGAGCGGGGCCTGGGTATAGGTTTCCCGCATCCGGTTGATTTCCTTCTGGTTGATGACCAGGCCTTCGAAAATATTGTTGAACACCCAGGTGAGCAGCCAGTTCAGAAAGTTGATGGTTCTCAGGTTGTAGTTGGCGGCGATTTCATTGACATAGCCGGCTGCTTTTTTATTCACCTTGCGCAGGGGCATGTTTTCTTTTGCGGCATGGTCGGCCAGGAATTCCCGCAGGGATTTACGGGTGAGGATGTCTTCGGTGATCTCCTGTCTGGATTTGAGAATCGGACCGGTAATGCTTTTGCGCTGGCGGTTGAGGATATCCACCAGGTGGCTTCTCAGGCGGTGGGTCTGAAATTCCGCATCCAGGCGCTGGATTTCAGGCCGGTTGATGAACTCTTTCAGATCAACGGGCCGGGCCACTTCCACACGGATTTTTTCCGGGTGGCGGATCAGGGTAAAAACCCGTTTGACCAGGCCGGGTTTTTCATGGGTGCCGAACAGGATATCAGCCAGGCCCGGGTCTTTGTGCATGGGCTTGTTGACATAGATGATGTCTTCGGGAACGATGACCACCGACCGGTCAAGACGGCGCTGCAGTTCAATGAGATGGTAAAGGGGGTCAGGGGTCGCCTTGATGAACCTGCGGTAAAAATCATCCTCTTCGATGAGACACAGGAAACCAGCTTTGTTATCCAGCAGGCTTTTTTCCACATAGCCGGAACTGTAGATATCATTCACCTGCAGATTGTGGAGCAGGTGATCCATCTGTGAGAGAATGATCCGGCAGACCCTTTTCACGGGCAACAGAAAGAAAAATCTCAGGTCAAATGCCAGTTCAGGGTAGGGCAGTTCCTCGGACCGCATGCGGGTGTGGAAATACAGAAAATCAAAAAATCGCTTATTCTTACAGGTGTATACCACGATGCTGTCCGGGGCAATGCCCTGAATTTTTTCAAGGTTATGGTCGTCCAGGGGCACTTTTCGCACCAACCGAGTAATGACTTTCCGGATGATATAACTCTGGTTGCCGGGGTAAAAACTGGTGTAGTAATCGTGGGTATCGCCCAGCAGGCAGTTGATGCTCTTTCTGACTTTGGCTCTTGATCGGGTTACCAGGTCTTTTAGAAAGCTCATGTGGATGTTTCCTTCATGGTTGGTCCGTGGGTTAAGAGACGTCTGGATTTTTGGCTCCTTCAATACCAGAGCGGCGGTCGGAAGGCAATATCATAATTTTTTATAATCCGGGTACAGGCAAGGGTTTATATCGGGGCAACTGCCTAAAATTTCAGGCTATGTGACAGGGGGGCAGATGCCGGAAAAACGCCTTGATAAAATCAGGGACCTGTGATAGTTTTCTGCATCTATTGACACGAGCATTTCTTGATTTATTTATAAATCATTTACTTGGAAATTTTAGACAGGATTTTTAGGAGGATACTTATGAAAACTTTAATTGGCGGAGCTATTGCGGTTCTCTTCGGTGTTGTTGGTCTGGCAGTCTTTTTCGGACAATTCCTGGATCTTCTTTTAGGATGTATCCCACCTGTACTGCTGCTGGGCGGCGGTCTTGCCCTCTACCTCGGATTTGACGAGCTGAAAGACTCCTGGAAAAGCGACGCCGGTACAGACGCTCCCGCCGGTGACGACAAAGCCAAGATTGCAGAACTGGAAAAAGAACTGAACGACCTGAAAGAAGCCAAATAAGTTCATTTCCGGATTTAGATAGATGTGAAAGAGGGCCATTGCCGATTGGGCAGCGGCCCTTTTTTTATGCTGTACTGCTTGAGCCCTTATTTATACCCCGGGTGGCCAGGAAATCCGCCACTTCATTTTCCTTTATCCCGGCGTGCCCCTCTACCTTTACCACAGCAATATCAGAAAATTCTTTCATCATGGTCTTTATATCAACCACCAGTTCCTGGTTGACCTGAGGCTGCCATTGCTGGGATAGCAATCCCACGGCATAGGCGGAATCCGTAAAAATACGCACGGGCAGATCCCGGCGTTTTAACGCAGTTAGCGCCCGGTGGATAGCGGTGAGTTCCGCAATATTGCTGGTGGCGGTGCCGATGGATTCACTGATTTCTTTGCGGTTTTCTTTATATAGCAAAAGCACCCCGATGCCTGCGGGACCCGGGTTGCCGGATGAGGCGCCGTCCGTGTATATCCGGATACAGTTCTCAGGCAGATTTTGATTCGGTGGCGGGTTTTTGCGGGAAGTCTTCTTCTTTTTTCCTGACCCTTCTTTTTCTTTGGGGGCTTTATCTTTTTTGGGGCGTGCGGGTACGGCCTGGTCCACCGGTTTCAGGTTATCAAGTTTTATCCAGTACTCATGGGTCTGGTCCAGGTTATACTTGATCCGGACCTTGTTGTTCTTAACCGCAGGGGTATTGTCCCCGGAAAAGGCGGCCCATACCTTATTGCCCTTGAAAGACATGCGCTGCCAGTTGATGTCAGGCGATTCATCCATAGAGATAAAAGGGGCTGCTCTCTTCAATGAAATCGTTGATACCTTCATGCCAGTCAGGCGCAAGCTCTCTGGGATCTTTCCCGTCCTCAAGGGCCTGGCAGAGGCTGCGGCTGCCCAGAATCAAATCCATGGGCAGGCGTTCGTACTCATACTCATAGGGGGGCGACTTGAACCGGAAGTCATCGGGATGATTGTTGATAATATAGCCAAGACAGATCAAAGATGCCAGGTAAGGCCTGTATAGATCCGGCCGGGTGATATGGATGTGGGCGCCCTGGCAGATCTCTCCTGCCCATTTACCCGAGGTGGGTTCGAAGCAGACAGGTCTCAGGTGAACCCCCTCTATTTGTTCTCCTAATTTCTCAACCATATCCCTGGCATCCATGTAGGGGGCGCCGAATTGTTCAAAGGGGAGGGTGGTGCCCCGGCCTTCGGATACGTTGGTGCCTTCGAAAATTACCTGGCCGGGATAAACGGCCGCAGACAGCGGTGTGGGCAGATTGGGAGAGGGCGGAATCCACACAAGCCCGGTATCTTCCCACCACATCTCCCTTTTCCATCCCGTCATGGGAATGATGGTCAGGTCGCAGCGGATGTTTTGGGTGGCATTAAAATAGCTGGAGATCTCTCCCACCGTCATGCCGTGGCGCATGGGAATGGGAAAGCGTCCCACAAATGAGGCGGATTCCGGTTCCAGCACATTACCTTCCACCAGGGTCCCTCCCACTGGGTTGGGCCGGTCAAGGATGACCACGGATTTGCCGAGGGTTGCAGCCACCTCCATGCAATAGGCGATGGTATAAATAAATGTATAAACCCGGGTCCCCACATCCTGAATATCCACCACCAGGGTGTCTATTTCACTGAACATCTCCGGTGTGGGAATCCGGGTTTCGCTGTAGAGACTGTAAATTGGAATGCCCAGGTCGGGATCCCTGCCATGGGCCGACTCAATCATATTGTCCTGTTTTTCGGCAAAGAAACCGTGTTGGGGGGAAAACAGGGCGGCCAGTTGTCCGGGAAATCTTTTGATCAGAATGTCCCGGGCAT
>JAKSBB010001137.1 GCA_022361315.1 Desulfobacterales bacterium | reverse complement strand
GCAGAGCAGGCAGCGGTTCAACCGCTGATTCACCCCGTCCGGGTCTGTAAATATATTGTCCATCAGGCCGGTGAGCAGGGCCAGTTTTCCACGGGCGACGTCCGCTTCTTTACGGGTCTGTTCGAACAGGGGACAGACCGACTGGCACATGCCGCAGCGGATACAGGTCACCAATTGCTCTTCAAGTTCTTTTACCAGGTTGGCCAGTTCATTCATATTTGCCATAGTTGTCTATACCTAAACCTAATTCTTTATGGGCTAATCCGTTGAAACCCCGGTGTCTGTTGAAACCCCGGTAATTTTACCGGGGTTAAGAATGTTTTTCGGGTCCATTGCGGCGCGCAGTTGTCTGGAGAACAGGATGGAAGAGTAACCGGCTTCCTTTTCCAGAAACGGGGCCTTGGCAATACCGGTGCCGTGTTCGCCGGACAGGGTGCCGCCCAGGGCAAGGGCGCGGTCAAAGATCTCTTCAATGGCCTCTTCTACCCGGTGGAACTCTTCCGTGTTCCGCTTGTCCGTGAGGATGGTGGGGTGGAGGTTGCCGTCTCCGGCGTGGCCGAAGGTGCCGATATCAATCCTGTACTTCTCTGCAATCTCCTGCAGGGATTTGACCATATCGGGGATTTTGCTTCTGGGGACAGTGGCGTCCTCAAGCACCAGGGTGGGTTTGAGTTTGGCCAGGGCCGAGAGGGCGGACCGTCTGGCGGCCCAGATTTTGTCCCGCTCTTCATCGGTCTGGGCCACGTTAATGGAAGATGCCCCCATTTTTTTACACAGGGCTTCCACCTTTTCTCCCTCTTCTTTAACCACGGCCGGGTGGCCGTCCACTTCAATGAGAAGAAGGGCGGCCGCTTCCACGGGGAGACCTGCCTTGGAAAAGTCTTCCACGGCACGGATGGTGAAGTTGTCCAGGATTTCCAGGGTGGCCGGAACGATGCGGGCGGCAATGATGGCAGCGACGGTCTCGGATGCCTGATCGATGGTGTCGTAAACCGCCACCAGAGAATGGCGGGCTGCCGGCGCCGGAATCAGCTTAAGGGTGATTTCGTCCAGAACCCCCAGGGTGCCCTCGGAACCCACCATGAGACCGGTGAGATTATAACCGGTGGCACACTTCACGGTTCTGGAACCTGTTTTAACATAGTTGCCCTGGGCGTCGAAAAACCGCAGGCCCATGACATAATCTTTGGTAACACCGTACTTCAACCCTCTCAGTCCCCCTGCATTTTCCGCCACGTTCCCACCAATGGTGGAGACGGCCTGGCTGCCGGGGTCCGGGGGATAAAACAGTCCCTTGGCTTCAACTGCCGCCGCCAGGGTGGCTGTGACCACGCCGGGCTGGACCACAGCATACATATCCGCCTCATTGATTTCAATGATCTTGTTCAGACGGCCCGTGAGCATTACCAATCCGGTGTTTTCGGGGATGGTCCCACCGGATAGATTGGTGCCTGCCCCCCTCACGGTCAACGGAATACTGTTCTCATGGCAGATTTTTACCACAGCGCCGATTTCGTCCGTATTCCCGGGCATGACGGCTGCCGCAGGCATTTTTGCGTCAAGTACGGCGGCATCATATGAATAGGTGAGCATATCTTCCCGCTGGGTCAGGACATTTTCCGGCCCCACAATTTCTTTTAATCTGTCGATAATCGCCTTGGTGATCATTTTCTGTATCCGGTCTCCCCTAAAGTTGATTCCTTGGATTGGGCTTTGCTCTGGTTAAGTGCAATTGGTATTACCAATGTTTTTGTGTCTCCCGCCCCTGCTGCGTTTTGATGATTATCTAATGGTCTTACCAACAGGGGATTTTGCCGGGATTAATGTAAAACCGTCTGATTTTACTGGGTAAAATTTTATATACCAGAACTATTAACAAAAAACAAACAAAATTTATTTTTTTCTTGACAAATAAAAAACAGGCACCTAATAATTGGTCATACCAACACATGGCATATGCAATTGTTTCGAATTTGTTAAAATTGGTTTGCTGGAATACCTGAAAACCAGGTCCGGGAAAGGAGGGGGTCGATTTAGGCACGTCGTAATTAGACGAAGTTCATGAAAGAAGTATCCTGCAAAAATTGTTAATGAGGCAAATTACAAGGTTAATTAAGGATGGAGGAAAACATGAAGAAGAGTTTGACAATTCTGGTCACCTGCCTGATGGCGTTTGTTTTTATCTGCGGCAACGCCTATGCCGGTAAACGTGAGAAGTTCGGTGAAGACCCCCGCCATAAAGTTGCAAAACGTGTAAAATTCAAAACATCTGACGAAAAAATCAGATGGAAAATGGTCATGCCCTGGTCCAAGGGCCTGCTGTTCTTCGATATCGCCCAGCATTTTGCTGACAGTGTTCGCCTGGCTTCTGCCGGTCGTCTTGACATTAAACCTTTTTCTGCCGGCGAACTGGTTCCCGCCATGCAGAGTTTTGACGCCGTAAGTTCCGGTGCTGCCCAGGTTGGCCATGATTGGCCGGGGTACTGGAAGGGTAAAAACGAAGCCTTTGTTGCCTTTGCCTCCGTACCTTTCGGCCTGGACGCAGAAGGGTACAATATCTGGCTTTATGAAAAAGGCGGTATTGAACTGATGCAGGAAATTTACGGCAAGTTCAACCTCTTTGCCCTCCCCGGCGGCCAGTGCGGCCAGGAAATGGGCCTGTTCTCCAACAAACGTGCCACCAAGATGGAAGACTTCAAAGGCATGAGACTGAGAACCCCCGGCTGGTTCATGGATATCATGAACAACCTGGGTGCTTCCGTATCTCCCCTGCCCGGCGGCGAAGTATATCTCGCCCTCGAACGTGGTGTTATTGATGCGGCTGAATTCTCCTCTCCGGCCATTAACTATCCCATGGGTTTCGACGAAATCACCAAGTACGTTATTCAGCCCGGCGTTCATCAGCCCGGTATCCAGTGCGGTCTGTTCTTCAACAAAGATGCCTATGACAAGCTCCCCGAAGACCTGAAATGGATCATCGACATCTGCGCCAAAGAAACCCAGCTCTGGTCCTACAACTGGATCAACAGCCTGAACGCAAAAGCGATCCGTCTGTTCAAAGAAAAAGTTGAATTCGTAAAAATGGACGAAGCCACCAAGATTGAGTTCCGTAAAACGGCCAAAGAATACATTGACTCCGTTAAAGCCAAGTATCCCGACGTGAAGAAAGTTATGGATTCCCAGGAAGCATTTATCAAAGATTATGCGGACTGGAGAGATGCACGTGGCGGCGTAGCCCCCTGGCCCTACGAAACTTACGTTGGCGGAAAAACTTACGAATAACAGACAATTTCGGGCAGATTCCGATATCTGACCTTAGCTGTGCTCAGCCCGAAATGAACCTGAGATGAAGCGGTCCGGCAGCCTTGGAAAATTAACAATCCCGGTATAACAAAGGCTGCCGGACCCTCCTCAAATTTAAAGCATAGTCCAAAAAATCAACTCGTAAAAACCGTAAAAGCAACGAAAAACTGAACAAAAAAACCTGTAGAAAAAAACTGGATTAAACAAATTTCCCGATAAAGGAAACACCCATGCTGGAAACCCTGTCAAACACCCTGGAACGTATTATCAAAAAAGAGGGGGACATCTCCTCCATGCTCATATACCCCCTGCTTCTCGTGGTGGTGTATGAGGTGTTTATGCGGTATGCGTTTAACTCCCCCACCACCTGGGGATTTGAGGCAACCACCTTTATTTACGGCCTTCACTACATGTTCGGCCTTGCCTATACCGACGTGTATGACGGTCATGTGAAAGTTGATATTTTTACCGCCCTGGCCCCTGAAAAGATCCAGACCTTTTTGCGTGTTCTCACCAACCTGGTCCTTTTTATGCCGGTGACCATCTGTATGAGTATCTGGTCCGTGAAATTTGCCTACACATCCGTAATAGGCATGGAGGTGAATTCCACCTCATGGGCACCACCCATCTGGCCCCTTAAGATTCTCATGGCCGTTTGCTTTGTCTTCCTGCTGATTCAGGGCATTGCAAACCTTTTGAAAGATATCAACGCACTAAAAAATTAAGGAATTTTTCCCATGAGTCTTGAATTCATGACAGTGGCGATGTTTGCCACATTGATTGTGGCCATCACCTTCGGCCATCCCCTGGCATATACCCTTGCCGCAGTGGCGGCCCTTTTCGGATTGATCGACAACGGATTTTCCGTACCCATGTTATTTGAAATGTTCGTCAACAACTCCTGGGGGTTGATGAATAACTATACCCTGGTGGCCATACCATTGTTTATCTTAATGGCCCAGCTGCTGGACCGCTCCAAGGTCTCGGATGCATTGTTCGAGTCCCTGTATGTGGTTCTGGGCGGCATCAAGGGCGGCCTTGGTCTTGCGGTTGTTGTGGTATGTACGGTATTTGCCGCCACCACGGGTATCATCGGTGCCTCTGTTGTCGCCATGGGGCTTCTGGCCACCCCGGCGCTTATCGGCAAAGGCTATCAGAAAGAGCTGACTTCCGGTATCATCTGTGCCTCCGGTACCCTGGGTATCCTTATTCCGCCGTCCATCATGATGGTTGTTTACGGCGGTCTTACCGGTATGAAAGAAACTTCGGTAGGCAACCTCTTTGCCGGCGCAATTTTTCCGGGCCTGGTACTGGCTTCCCTTTACTTTGTTTACATTTTTATCCGGTGTAACATCAATCCCGAACTGGGCCCCCCCATTTCAAAGGAAGAGGCCTCCCAATACACGGCCGGACAGAAATGGGCCATGACCCTGAAATCCCTGGTACCGCCCCTGGCACTGATCCTGGCGGTAATGGGTACCATCCTGGCCGGTGTGGCAACCCCGACGGAAGCTGCGGGCCTGGGTGCGCTGGGTTCTGTGATACTGGCGGCCTTCAACAAAAAACTGAGCCTGGAAGTTCTCAAAGAATCTGCCTATGCAACGCTTCGGACCACCTCAATGGTTATGATGCTGTTTATCGGCGGTAAGTTTTTCTCCACTGTTTTTCTGAGTATGGGCGGCGGCGACGTGGTTGCGGATCT
>JAKSBB010000495.1 GCA_022361315.1 Desulfobacterales bacterium | reverse complement strand
TTGCACCGGACGGGGTTTACCAAGCTTCTCCAGTCACCTGGAGAACTGGTGCGCTCTTACCGCACCGTTTCACCCTTACCTGTGTGCCGCAACGGCACCATCGGCGGTCTGCTCTCTGCTGCACTTTCCTTCACGTCACCGTGACTCCACGTTATGGAGCGTCCTGTCCTGTGGTGTTCGGACTTTCCTCCCGGTGATCTCTCACCCGGCGATCGTTCGTTCCGGTCAGACCGAAATTCTTCTTCATTAAACATACCAACCGGCCGAGGCCGGCATTCAACGGCTGAATCAGCTCTTCTCGTAATAGAGAATCCGGCTGCACTGGGGACAGGAAATCAACTCGTTGCCCCGTTGTACCTCAATGTACATCTGCGGCGGGACGTTCATAAAGCATCCCATGCACACCTGGTCATTCACCCGTGTCACGGCAGAGCCGTTGTTCATCTTGGAAATTCTCCGGAAGCGCTCCATCAGTTTCGGATCAAGACTCTGACCGATCTCTTCCTGGCGTGCCAAGTAGTCATCCAACAATTCCCGGTCCTCAGTGGTCTTCTTTTCAACCTCTGCCTGCTCCGACTTGACCTGCTCACTGAGCTGGGCATACTCCTTTTCGCTTTCTTCAACGATGCCCTGGCTCCGGTCGCGCTCTTCCATCATACCCAGCAGCTCCGTCTCCAGAGCATCCTTACGCTTTTTATTGTCATCCACCTCACGAAGCAGCACCTGGTACTCCTTGTTGGTCTTGACATTGCGAAGGGTTTCGTTGCTTTTGATGATCCGTTCGTCAACAATCTTGATTTCCTGCTCTGTGTCCCTGCAGGCTTTCTGTGCCCTTTCCAGCTCTTCTTTATTTTCTTTCAGGGCATTTTCAAATTGTTTCAGCCGGGATGCCAGCTTGATCTTCTCTTTCTCGACACGAGCAAGAACCTCCTGGAGCCTGACGATCTCGGTCTCGGCCTCCTGGAGTTTCACAAGGGTGGCAATATCTGGTTTTGACATATCCTTCGTCCTCAAATAATAATAAATGGATCTTTTTCTTCTGTATATCCTTGAATATTGATTTCGTATTCACTGGAGGATGCCGCCTGGCCAAGCCTTTGGATCAACAGATCAATGGCAATATGCTCCGAGGCAAAATGGCCGACGTCAATGGCAGCCCTGCCACTGGCCTCGATATCCCTTGCCTCATGATATTTCAGATCACCGGTGATATAGACCTGGGCGGATGAATTTAGAAAGGTATCCACCAGGGACCCTCCGGAACCGGTACATATCGCGACTTCATCTACGGTCAGGTTCAGTTGACCGGCCACCCGGAGCGCCGGTACTCCTAAGCGGGACTTCACCTGCTCAGAGAGTTCGCCTACCGTCAAAGGCTGATCAGGACGGCCGAACCGGCCGATGCCGGGCAACATTCCGTCGTCATCTGTCTCCGTAATGCCCTCGGGAAGAAAGGCCCGGTCACAGGTGAGGCCCACAGCCTCTGCAAAATAATCGTTTAACCCTTCCCTGGCCTTGTCCAGATTGGTATGGGCTGAAATAATCGCGATATTCCTGCTGGCAGCCTTTGCGATGGCCGCCCCGGGCATCCGGGAAAAATCCAGGGATTTTTCAGGTACGATGGTCAGGGGATGATGGGTGATCAATACGTCGGCCCCCATACCTTCTGCAGCGGTCATGGCATCCATGGTCACGTCCAGAGCCACCAGAATCCGATGCACCGGCCAGTCCGGGTGACCGGCCTGAAGTCCTGAATTATCCCATTTCTCAGCCAGAGAGAACGGGGCGATACCGTCCAACAGCTTAACGATATCCGATACGAGTGGTGTCATAGGCGGGCCTTATGGGTACAGGAGAAGCGGCAAACGGCGGGAATCAAACAACGGGGCGGGGCTGATAATAAAAAAAGCGTGGTAAGATACCACGCTTTGTTGTTTTGTATTTCGCTGTATTGCATTACAGGCATATTCATATATGACCTGGCCGTTCCTGTGTCTTGGGTTCAAATAAATCTTTGTTCATCGGCAAACCTTACATATCTGCTGGTATCCGCGTCTGCTGTGGTGGGCCCACCTGGATTCGAACCAGGGACCGACCGGTTATGAGCCGGTGGCTCTGCCAAACTGAGCTATAGGCCCGCGATCGCCTCTAAACAAACTTGCAATATATATAGCAACACCCCTGTGGTGTCAAGCGCTAATTACCCTCTAGTTCTCAATAAAGGTCTTGAGTTTTTTGCTTCTGGTGGGGTGCCGAAGCTTGCGCAGGGCCTTGGCTTCGATCTGACGAATACGCTCTCTGGTGACGGTGAAATCCTTACCCACCTCTTCCAGGGTATGATCGGATTTTTCACCGATACCAAACCGCATCCGCAGTACTTTTTCCTCCCTGGGGGTCAAGGTGGCCAGAATCTTACGGGTCTGCTCCGCAAGGCTGAAATCAATGGCCGCCTCTGAAGGAATAGAAAACTTTTTATCCTCGATGAAGTCCCCGAGATGGCTATCTTCTTCCTCCCCAATGGGGGTTTCCAGGGATATGGGTTCCTTGGCGATTTTCAATACCCGCCGGACCTTATCAATGGGAATTTCCATCTTCTCTGCAATCTCTTCCGGAGAGGGTTCTTTACCCATTTCCTGAACCAGATACCTGGAGGTCCGGATCAGTTTGTTAATGGTCTCAATCATGTGCACCGGAATTCGGATGGTTCTTGCCTGGTCTGCAATGGCCCGGGTGATGGCCTGGCGAATCCACCAGGTGGCGTAGGTGGAAAATTTGTAGCCGCGGCGGTATTCAAATTTATCCACGGCTTTCATGAGGCCGATGTTCCCCTCCTGGATCAGATCCAGAAACTGCAGTCCGCGGTTGGTGTACTTCTTGGCGATACTCACCACAAGGCGCAGGTTGGCACGGACCAGTTCCCGCTTGGCAAAATCAGCACTTCGTCTGCCTCTGTCGATGCCCTTGACAATGTCACGTAGCGCATCAGGCCCGCCCTTGATCAGCTCTTTGCGCAGGGAGACCTGGTTGAGGATGGCACAGATATCTTTGTAAAGCAGGATAGACCGGTCCCGGGTAATGTCGCTGCGGCCGGTGGCCCATTTGACAAAAGTCGTCTGATTTTTGGTCTGCTTGACCATGGTGTCCTTGCGGACGTTAAAGGTTTTGGCACAGCGTTCCAGAAGTTCATCGACGGTTTCAAACCAGGTAATGGATCCCCGGATACTCTTTTCAATGGTATCGATGACGTTTGCCTCAAACCGCCATTGTTTAAGCAACTCAAAAATCTGTTCGGTGTTGTTAAAAATGTCTTCCTGAAGTTTGGCGTATTTTTTTGTGCCTTTCTTCATTCCCGCCAGTTGATCCCGGCCCTCCTGGTTTTCCCCGTGAAGCGCTTTTATTTTTTCCAGGGAGCCCAGAAATTTTTCTTGCTTGGAGGCCTCGTCCACAACACCGTCGCCTTCATCCACATCCCTTAGGACATGTTTGGGACGCATGAATTTGGCTTCCATTTTCTGACCGTACATAAAAATGGCATTGAGTGCCAATGGGCAGTCCAGCATGGCGCGCAGGATATCCCGTTCACCGACCTCAATCTTTTTGGCGATTTCGATCTCACCCTCGCGGCTCAGGAGGGTCACCATACCCATTTCCTTGAGATACATTTTTACGGGATCGGTAACCGCACCAAACTCCATATCAGCACGGTCTTTTTTCTGGGCAAACAGGTCTTTTTTCTCGCCGTCGCCGGAGGCTTTTTTCTTCTCCGCCTTTTTGGGCTTTGCCTTGGCCGTTTTTTTTGCGGGCTTGTGGGGTTTTCCCTTGTCATCCACCAGTTCAATTCCCATCTCTTTGAACTGGACCACAATGTCGTCCACCTGGTCAAAGGACTGTAAATCACCAGAGATTGCATCATTGATCTCGGCAAAAGAGAGAACGCCGGCTTTCTCACCCTTTCGAATCAGCTTACGCATCGCTTCCTTACTGATTACAACACTCTCTCCAGACTTGTCTGCCTTACCTGCCATGTAATGCCTCCCAAAGGCTAAAAAAGGTTTATTGGTTGTGTAATTGCCGGATTTCCTGCTGTTTCTGCTTCAACAGTTCCATCACATCCGCATTACACCCCTTTTCCGCTCGTATTATTTTACTTAGAATTTGTTTATCTGTTTTCTTTTTAATCTTTATTATCCGGTCCATGAGGATACGGGCCGTGCCCCTTAGATCCTCCGTCCCAGAAAAATCTTCCATTGCCATGGATGCAATCAATGCCTGATCCCGGTCGTCTCCCACTTTGGCCGTGACGTTTGTAATAAAACCGTCCGCGGTCCTCGGGGCACTGATAATGATCCGGGCCAGGTGCTGGAGGTGCTTTGAATAAAAGGCCTCAATCACCCCATTTTCCTCCACTTCATCAATCAGTTCAGGATGATGGAGCATCATGGCTAAAATCTGCTTTTCTCTGCGGTCGGAGGCCAGGCGTTCCTCACTGGCTGGTTCCGGTTCCCCCTGGGGAATCAGCGGCGCCGGTTTGGTGTTTTTCCGTACATAGGCATCCCGGACCTTCTCAAGCACCGCCCGCTCATCTATATTTAGGGTTTCGGCAAGTTCCCTGACATACAGAGATCGCAGCGCGGCATCCTGAATCATGGCCAGGTACTGCTTCATTTCATCAAGTACCTTGATCCGACCCTCCACCGAAGATCCGTAGGTATCCATGGCCAACTGAAGCAGAAACTGCATCACGGTCTTGGCATCCTCTGCCAGGGCCAGAAAGGCCTCCGGCCCATGGGACATCACATAGGAATCCGGATCGTTTTTCCCCGGCAGCACCAGAATCCGGGTATCAATCCCCTCTTTTACAAAAATCTGGATACTCCGTTTGGCCGCATTAATACCGGCATCATCCGAGTCAAACACAAGGATCATCTGACCGGCGTATCCCTTGAGAATTCTGACATGCTCCTGGGTCAGCGCCGTACCAAGACTTGCCACTGTATTCTTAATCCCGTGCTGATACAGAGAAAGAAAATCAAAATACCCTTCAACGATGAACACCTTACCCTGGCGACGGCACTCCTGTTTGGCTGCGTGGAGCCCGTAGAGAATCCGGCTTTTGCTGTAGACGGGGGTCTCCGGCGAATTCATGTATTTGGGCATGCCGTCATCCATGACCCTGCCACCGAAGCCTGCCACCTGCATATTTACGTCGAAAATCGGGAACATCAGGCGGTTGCGGAATCTGTCATAAAACCCGTTGCCCTGTTTCCGGGGCAGAATCAGCCCGGAGTTCACACCGACGCCTCTTGATACTTTGTTTTTCCGGAAAAAGGATACCACCGTGTCCCAGACATCCGGTGAGTACCCCAGTCGGAACTGATTGATGGTGTCACGTGTCATGCCCCGCCGCTGAAGATAGGACCTGGCCTCCTCCCCCTGGGGCGCATTATCAAACAAATCCCCGTAAAGCCCCATAACCTTTTTATTCAATTTGAACAAAGACTCTTTCATCTCGACTTCCCGGCGCTTGGCCGGATCCATCTGACGGGTCTCCACCACAATGTTGTATTTCCGGGCCAGCATCCGGACCGCCTCGGGAAATGAGATCCCGTGGTATTTCATGATAAAGGAAAGGGCATTGCCGCCGGCACTGCATCCAAAACAATGGAATATCTGCTTGTCGGGATTTACTGAGAAGGAAGGGGTTTTTTCTGCATGGAACGGGCACAACCCGAAAAAATTCCTGCCGGATTTTTTAAGGATCACAGCCTCTGATACGACATCCACGATGTCAGAGGTGTTTAAAATTTCTGAAATTTTCTCTTCAGGAATTAACATTTTGGGTGGCGCTGACTCCAAAATTTCAAGCGGTTATGCAAGATCCATAAAATAAGTACTGAAACCAACCTGTCAACTCTAATGCAACAGCGAAGCGGCTTTACAGCGGGCGTTTTCCTAAAGACTACCCTTACTGGAAAGCGCACCGGATACCCGTTCATTGGGCCGGGTAGCGGTGCTCAAGGACCGTCCTAAAGCTTTGAATACAGATTCAAGTACGTGGTGCTCATTGACACCGTAATAGGCATTGATATGCAAGTTAAATCCGCCTTTTACGCACAGGGCCTGAAAAAACTCCTTGGCCAGATACGCATCAGACATCCCCCTGGACTTCAGATCATCCGGGATGTTGTAAACCAGGTAAGGCCTGTTGGACAAATCTATGGTCACCCTGGAGAGCGCTTCGTCCATGGGCACACAACTGTCACCGAACCGCTGGATGCCTTCTTTGCCGGACAGGGCCTCCTGAATGGCCTGACCAAGCACCAGTCCGGTATCTTCGACTGTGTGATGGAAATCCACCTCAAGGTCCCCTTTGGCCAGTATCTTCAGATCAAAAAATCCATGGACTGTAAAAGCAGTCAGCATATGATCAAAAAACGGAATACCGGTTTCGATTTCAGCTTGTCCAGTTCCATCCAGATCCAAACGGATCTCAATCTGGGTTTCTTTTGTCTGTCTTGACACATTTGACTGTCGGGTCATAAGATCTTCCTTGAAACTGGCAGCAATCTGTTCTATAAGCATTCGGGTGTCCTCACCTGCCTCCGCAAGGGCGCAAGTATACGCCCAAACGAATCCCATCAAAATAACCGAATTTCGACACCTTGTCAAGACAGGAACACCAACCCACTTAATTTACAATTTAATTTCTTGAAAATTAGAGAGTTAGGGCTTATACTCAAGATTAGTTTTAGCAAATTCAGAGGTTCTCATGAATATAGATGCAGGAATATACAGCCCCTTTCCCCATACCCATGGGTACACCGGCGGCGTATCTTCAGGCAGCGGCACCCAAAAGGATCTCGACACCTCTGAATCATCCGCCGTTGAAGTCCGGATCTCACAGGCCGGTAACACCGAAAGCGGTAGCGGTTCACCGGCATCAAGCGGTAGCGGTTCACCGACATCGGCGCAGGAAGATACCCGGCAATCATCATCCCAACCCCAGGAAAACACGTCTGAAGAAAATCAACGGGAAGGATCTTCCCAGGCATCAGAGGTTTCCCAACAGCAACTTACGGAAGAAGAACTCCGGCTGGTGGAACAGCTTCAGCAGATCGACCGGGAAGTCCGGGCCCATGAAATGGCACACATGGCGGCCGGTGGTTCGTTGGTAACTTCGGCAGCGTCGTTCACCTACCAGCGGGGTCCGGATGGTGTGAGTTACGCAGTTGGCGGGGAAGTGGGCATTGACACCTCTCCCGTACCCGGGGATCCTGAAGCCACGGCCCGGAAGATGCGGCAGGTCCGGGCGGCAGCCCTGGCACCGGGAGACCCGTCTGCCCAGGATCTGAAAGTGGCCGCCAATGCCGCTTCAGAGATTGCCAAAGCCCAGTCGGAACTCACCATGCTCCAGGCCAAAGAACAGGCCGCCCAGGCCGAAGCAAAGGCCTTCGGCCCAAACAGTCAGCAGGCTGCCGACACCTATACCCAGGTGGGCAACCTGCCCGAAGAAGAGACCAGAACATTTGAACTGGCGGTCTGACCCCTCACCGACCTTTATTATTTTATCAGTTTTACAACCTGTTTAAACACATCCCCCTGAGCCGCCTTCAGAAGCTCGAAAAAGGCCATTTCAACACTGGTGACCCTGGCACCCTCGGCAGCCAGACGGTTGAGTCCGATCTCTTTATTCTCTTTTGTCCGTGAAGAGACACAGTCTGCCACCACCTGGACCTCACATCCCTTTTCCATGAGCTCCACACCGGTCTGAAACACACAGATATGGGTCTCGATTCCGGTAAGCAGCACCTGTTTTCGACCAATTGCGTCGAACTGTTTCATAAACTCGGGTTCACCGCAGCAGGAAAAGGAAAATTTTTCTATGGGAGACTGACCTTCCATGTGCGCTGCAACCCGCTCGGTGGTCCCTCCCAGTTTTGATGGGATCTGCTCCAACCAAAGAATGGGCACCCCAAGGGCTTTCATCCCCTGGATCATGGCCTCAAGGCTTTTGAACAGCGATTCCTTTTCATGCATCAACTGGGCGAGCTGCCCCTGTACATCCACCAGCAACATAATGGTATCATCGGTATTAAACATGGCTTCCTTCCTTTATGGTTCCAATATTTTTTGGTTCCAACGGCGTATTGCATTTTATCCGGTTTTGACTCATGTTAAACGTGTATTGCCGGGAAAAGGCAAGGGATAATTTGTCCCGGCAATATTTATCTGCTAAACTGACACTTCAGGCCGGACCAATGATCCCGGACCAGTGACAGGCAAACATCAGGAGGCCCCGATGAGCATTTCCATGAACACCAACGTATCAGCCATGCAGGCATTTTCACGCCAGATGTCTGTCAGTGCGAATAACGTGGCCAATGCCCTCTCAGATGAATTCAAGGCCAGCAGGGCATACAATGTGGAAGGGGAGAATCCTGAAAGTCCCACGGTGGACACTGTCATTGTCCAGTCCCAGGAGGCCGGACCTTTGGTGGAAGATCCAACCAGTGAAGACGGATCTTTGAAAGAAATGTCAAACACGGACATTGCCCAGGAAATAGTTCAGCAGATCGCCTCTCAGCACGGCTTTGACGCCAATGCTAAAGCCATTCAAACCTTTGACGAGACCGTCGGCTCACTCCTGGATATTGTCGGATAACAAAAGGGGGGTTTTCCCCTCTTAGGAAATCTGTCCATGATCCCAAACCGTTTTGCCGCCAGGCTTTTGGCGGCGATTCTAATTCTGGCTGCTGCCCTGATGAGCGGCAGTTGCGCAAGTCTTACACAGGGTTACGAATCCCCAACCGTCAGTGTTTCATCATTCAGGGCATTGCCTGGTGACGGCATTGCCCCCAGATTTGAAATCGGACTCCATATTGTCAACCCCAACCGGATTCCCCTTGAACTCCAGGGGGTGGCGTATACGATCAGCATAGAAGACCATAAGATTCTTACCGGGGTTTCCAATACTCTGCCTGTTATTGATGCCTACGGAGAAGGTGAAGTGACCCTTTACGGCAGCGTCAACTTCTTTTCCGGTATATCCCTGTTCACCTCTCTCATCCGCAATCAACCGGAGAACGGTCTGTCCTATGACCTGGAGGCAAAGCTGGATGTGGGGGCGCTTCATCCGGTAATCCGGATAAATAAAACAGGAAAACTGACCTTTGATGCGCCCCGATAGTCGTCTTCTCACGTTTGTATTGTGCTGTGTTTTTCTTGCAGCCGGTTGCGGCTCCCCGCGTCCAGCCCCGCCCACATCTCACATTCCCCCGAAGACCTATATCCAGGATCTGCCGGCGTTAACCTCACAGCAGCGTAGAACAGTGGTCACCCATACGATCAACAGCCTGGGAACCCCATACCGGTGGGGTGGCAGTTCCCCCGGTCAGGGGTTTGACTGCAGCGGGCTGGTGGTGTACACACACAAAAAAGCCGGTGTGTATCCCCCCAGAACGGCGAGGGCTCAATTTGATGCAGGCCGTCATGTCGACCGTAGCGCACTGCGCCCCGGCGACCTCGTATTTTTTGATGCACCCGGCAAAAAAACAGCCTTCCATGTGGGCATTTATGTGGGAAAACAAACCTTTGTACATGCACCGGGCCGGGGCAAAAACGTAAGGCAGGCAACACTATCAAATCCATATTTCAAACGGCAATACATAGGGGCCAGAACCTTTCTATAATCCATATTCAAGAAGTTTATATACAACTCATAATTTACAACCTTTGCACTGGTATAATCCCCATGGACCTGCTAATTTAGAAATACCAATTGACCCCCACAGATCTCTTGAAGGAGCTGCAATGAATGTTATAACCAAAAAACTGCAACATAAGATCATCATATCTCTACTCGCCATACTGCTGCTTCCCGGCCTACTCCGGGCAGACCCGAACCTCTCGGACG
>JAKSBB010000642.1 GCA_022361315.1 Desulfobacterales bacterium | reverse complement strand
TTCCTCGATCCTGTTTTCTAGACAGCTTCGTGCCGCACTGGACCCCAAAAACATACTCAACCCCGGCAAAATCACCGGTGTTTCATAAAAAGAATCCATAGGGATTCCACAAGGATCGGCAGGTAGACACAACTATGGCAAATATGAATGAACTGGCCAACCTGGTAAAAGAACTTGAAGAACAACTCGTGACCTGTATCCGCTGCGGTATGTGCCAGTCTGTCTGCCCCCTGTTCGAGCAGACCCGCAAAGAGGCGGATGTGGCCAGGGGGAAACTGGCCCTGCTCACCGGGTTGATGGACAATATTGTTTCAGACCCGGACGGGGTAAACGAACGGCTGAACCGCTGCCTGCTCTGCGGGTCCTGCGCTGCCAACTGCCCCTCCGGTGTCAACGTATTGGAGATCTTCATTAAGGCCAGGGCCATCCTGACCGAGTACAAGGGACTCTCTCCGGCCAAACAATTGATCTTCAAAAAAATGCTGGCCAACCCGGGCACCTTCGACACCCTTGTGGCCTGGGCCGGCAAATTCCAGGGACTCTTTGCCAAACCCGACGACAACGCCCAGGGCACATCCTGCGCCCGCCTGGTTTCTCCGCTTCTGGCGGACCGGCATTTTCTGCCCCTGGCAAAAACACCCTTTCACAAAGAAATCCCCAAGGACGGCCTTAGAAAACCGGGAAAGAAACTCAAAGCAGCCATCTTTACCGGCTGTCTTATTGATAAGGTATTTCCCAATGTGGCCAGGTCTGCCATCAAGGTGCTGGACCACCATGGTGTGGGCATGAGCATCCCTGCCGGCCAGGGTTGCTGCGGTATTCCGGCCCTGGCATCCGGGGACCGGGAGACCTTTACCCGGCTGGTGGATCATAACCTTGACCTGTTCCGGCAAGAACGGTTTGACGTGCTGGTCACGGCCTGTGCCACCTGTACCTCCACCATCAAAAAACTCTGGCCTTCGGTTTATAAGGATGCCAGTTCAGGAATGAAGGAACAGCTCGCCGAGCTGGCCGGTAAGACCATGGACATCAACCAGTTTCTGGTGGACAAGGTCGCACCGGAACTGGCCGAGACTGAAAATGCGTCCGGCGGAAGTGCCGAAATCGTCACCTACCACGATCCCTGCCATTTGAAAAAATCCCTTGGGGTATCTGCACAGCCCCGGGCCCTTGTCCGGGCTGCCGGCCATCAACTGGTTGAGATGAGCGGGTCTGATAAATGCTGCGGCATGGGCGGCAGTTTTAACGTATACCACTATGACCTTTCCTCGTCCATCGGCGGGATCAAACAGGAGAACATCGCAGCCACCGGTGCCACCACCCTTGCCACCGGATGTCCGGCCTGCATGATGCAGATCTCGGACATGCTGGCCAAGGGCAAGGCGGACATCAGGGTACGCCACCCGCTGGAACTCTATGCGGAACACCTGGAGACCAAATAACTTAAAAACCCATAAATAGACTAAATCCATAAAACTGCTTGGGAGGAAACGCAATGGACATCAGGGAACCTGATATCACCAAAGAAGAGATTCTGATTCTGGATGACCCGGACTTCACCGCTGAAAATGTCTGCATCGTTACGGGATGCGGTACAGGTATCGGCCGGGCAGTGTCCATTGCGGCAGCCGCCAACAACCTCACCGTCATGGGGCTGGATATCAATGCAGAAGAAGGGGAGAAAACCCGTGAAAAAGCAGCCGCCTTAGGTGGTAACATGACCTTCAGGCAGACCGACCTGACCGTTGACGAGGAAGTTGAAGCGGCGGTGGCGGATGCTGCCGGTCTGGGCCGGATAAAATATCTGGCCAATATCGCCGGCATCCAGCACATCGACACGGTGGACAAGTTTCCCATGGAAACCTATGACCTGATGCAGCGCCTCATGCTCCGGACCCCCTTTTTCCTGTCCAAACTGACCATCCCCCATATGAAGGCATCCGCCGACGGCTGCGGGGTCATTGCCAATATGGCATCTGTCCATGCCCATATCTGCACCAAAAACAAACCGGTATACAACATCACCAAATTCGGCCTGCGGGCGTTAAGCCAGTCCATCTCTGCCGAAGGCGAAGGAAAAATCAGGTCCTTTACGGTGAGTTCAGGCTTTGTAAAAACACCCCTTGCCCTGAACCAGGTAGCGGCCCAGGCAGAACAGCGGGGCATCACACCGGATGAGGTGATGCGTAACGTAATGATGGGTAAGTCCAGGGTAAAGGAAATGATGTCTCCGGTTGAGGTTGCCAACCTCTTTGTGCACGGGTTCTCACGCTTCGCCAAGTACCTGGTGGGCGGAGACCTCCTCTTTGACGGTGGCATGGTGTTAACCTACTAAATTAACGGCTAATATCACCCGCTGATATCGCGCCTGATTTTATTGAAATTTTATTAAAATCACTTGATCTCACGGACTGAATGGTTAATACTGCATGGCTTAAGATTGAAATGAAAGAAACAGTGAAACAATGACCATACCTATCAAGCCCATAAAGCCCAAACGGATTTCCGATCAGGTCTTTGACCAGATTCGGGAACTGATTTACCGGGGAAAACTCAAACCCGGTGAAAAATTGATGACCGAACGGGAGCTGGCCCAGGCCATGAATGTCAGCCGGACCACCATCCGGGACGCCATCCAGCGCCTGGTTGCCATGGGCCTGATCGTCCAGAAGCAGGGCCAGGGTACCTTTGTCAAAGCCATTGACGACACCATGACCAATCCCCTGGCCAAGGCCATGGAAGCCCAGGACGCCTCCCTTGAGGATCTTCTGGAGGTCCGCCTTGGCCTGGAGTGCAATGCGGCGGCCCTGGCAGCCAAACGGGCGGATGAAACCGATATTACCGCCCTGAACCAGAGCATCATTGAAATGGAAGCCGAGGTCAACTCAGGACGCCTGGGTACTGAAGCCGACACCTCCTTCCACATGGCCATTGCCTATGCAGCTAAAAACCCCCTGCACATCCTGATCATGCGCAATTTCTACGATTATCTCTTCCACGGGATCGGGGAAAACCTGGCCAGCCTTTACGAGGAACCTGAAAACATCCAGGAAATCCTGCGACAGCATAAGAGTATCCTGGAAACCATAAAAGCAAGGGATCCGTATAAGGCCTACAGGGCCATGAGTGAACATATCCGGTTTGTGATGGAGTTTTTCAAAAGCAAAGAAGATTAAGCTGCCCTGTGCCTGATGGTTTCAATTCGTCCGTCCTTCACCCGGACGGACCGGGTGGCATGAACCTCCATATCCGGATTGTGGGTCACCATAATGACGGTATGTCCTTCCCGGTTCAACTCCCCCAGCAGTCCCATAATTTCAAGCGCTGTTCCTGAATCCAGGTTCCCGGTGGGTTCGTCCGCCAGAATAATGGGCGGACGGTTGACGATGGCCCGGGCAATGGCCACCCGCTCCTGTTCGCCGCCGGAAAGCTGGTCCGGAAGGCGGTGGGCCTTGTCAGCCAGTCCCACCCGTTCAATAACAGCCATGGCCATCCGGTTTTTCTCCTTTTTCCCCCGGCCGGTCACCGCCATGGGCAGTTTCACGTTTTCCAGTACTGTAAGATAGGGGATGAGCTGAAAGGACTGAAAGATAAAGCCCAGGTATTCACTGCGGAAATCCGCCCGTTGCTCGGACG
>JAKSBB010000275.1 GCA_022361315.1 Desulfobacterales bacterium | reverse complement strand
TGGGCCAGCATGATGTGGACTTCCTGGATGCGGGCCGTCACCGGACTGTCCACGCAGAAGGCCATATCACTCAATCCTTGGAGAGTTCCGCCGGCACTGGAGAATCCCACCAGGGTAAGCCCCATATCTTTAGCCGCTTCTGCGGCCCGGACCACATTGGGGGAGTTGCCTGAGGTGGAGATGCCGACGGCCATGTCCCCGGCTTTGCCCAGGGCCTGTACCTGCTTGAGAAAGATGTCGTCATAGGAGTAGTCATTGCCGATGCTGGTGATGATGGAGGTGTCGCAGGTCAGGGCAATGGCGGCCAGCGGCGGCCGTTCCATCTGGAAACGGTTGACAAATTCCGCAGCAATGTGCTGGCAGTCTGCGGCGGAACCGCCGTTGCCGAAAAGGAGGATTTTTCTGCCGGCCTTCAGGGTGTCTGCTATTTTTGCGGCACAGTCAAGGATAAGCTGCTCGTTGTTGTCAATGAAATCTTGTTTGGCCCGGATGCTCTCCTGAAGGGTCTCCCGGATGATCTCTTTCATGGTCGTCCTTTGGTTCACTATAATTTAGTTCAATGGAATCAGCGCATGGTTATGCAGATTTGATTGTCTTGTCCCTGCTGCCCGCCTGTTGCGCCTCGTGGCGTTCCCGGATCTCTTCCAGAACCGCTTCGTATTCAGGGTTGCCGGGATCAAGGTCCCTGGCTTTTTTAGCGAAGGACAGGGCAATGCTCAGGTTTTTGTTCTGAAGGCCCATGGCTTTGGCGTAGCCGGACAAGGCCTGGGCGACCTGGGGATTGTTCTTCACAGCCAGGTTGAATTGGGCGGCTGCTGCGGCCGGCTCATTTTTGTCCAGAAGGATCTGTCCCAGGCTTCTGAAGGGGGTACCGGACGCGGGGTTCAACCTTGCGGCGGCTTCCAGGTGGGGCACGGACTGGTCCACCCGGTCCTGTTTGAACAGAAGATGGCCAAGCAGAAGTTCCACTTCAAAAATGTCCGGGTTAATGCCGTGGGCCTTTTTGAGGTAGAGAATGGATTTGTCCTCATTCTCCTTGATCCGGTGGATCAGGCCGATGTTATAAATAACCATCACCTCTTCCGGGCTGATATCCCAGGCCTGCTCAAAGGTTTCCAGGGCAAGATCCATCTGATCGGTAATGCCGTAGCTGACACCCAGGCTGTTGAGGAGATTGATATTTTTAGGGTCAATGGCAAGTCCCAGCTTGTACTCATCGATGGCCTCGTCATATTTCTCCAGCTGGAAGAGGCGGTCGCCGCTGATGTTCAGGGAGATACCGTCAAAGGTCACGGTATGACCGTGGCCGAAGAAGGCCGCATGGTCAAAGGCCTTAAGGGCGTTGGAAAGAATCCGGTCGGGTGTGAATTCACGGTCCGGGTAAAGGGCTATCCCAAGCAAAAGGTCGCACCCCAGCCGGTCGGAAATCTTATCCTTGAGCAGGTTTACCAGGCGAAGTCCTTCTTTTTCATCTGCATAATCCCAGAAGACCAGAACGAAGGTGGTGTCGTCCAGGCGTTCCCAGATTCCCCGTTCCTTGTTCAGGAGGGCATTAAAACAGGCCTCGAACACATCCTTGGCCGTTTCAACGGTTTCCTCGGACACCGCAGGATCAATCTGGACCAGGGTACAAATGCACCGGTCGTCGGGTATGGTTGTACCGTTCAGCCGCTCTTCGAATGTGGTGAAGCGGACACTGGGGCTGTGGCACAGGTCGGAATAATAAATTTCCGGCGGATTGATTTCCTGGTCCTCTGACCCGGATTTAAGAAAGTGAATTTCTTTGGCAAAAAATTTGGGTGTCATGTTGTTTCCCGGTTCTATGGTCTTGTATTCAGAAGGCGGGTCAACGTGGTGACCAGGATGTCCTCCTGACCTTCCTGAATGGTTCTTGGGTCCATGATAAAACGGTCGTCTTCGATGCGTCCCATCACTGGTGGTGTTGCCGCCCGCAACGCCTTCTCCAGGGCGGTGACGGATATCTGTTTCGGCTGCAGGGTAATACACCGGGTGGGCAGCCTCAGGTTGGGGTAGCTGCCGCCGCCGGGTCTGGACTCCATGTCGGCCAGGGCCAGGTCGGCGGCATTGCCGATGTGGGCTTCCAGCGCTTTATAGAGTGTCTCTGCTTTTCCGGAGACAGTTTCGTAATCCATGGTCAGCATCCGGAGGGTGGGGATTTTGGCCACTGCCGTGGCTTCGTCCCGGTACAGCTTGAGGGTGGACTCCAGGGCCGCAAGGGTGAGCTTGTCGATGCGGAGTGCCCGGGTCATGGGGTTGGCCCGGATTTTGTCGATGGTCTCTTTTTTACCCACAATGATCCCGGCCTGGGGGCCGCCCAGAAGCTTGTCGCCGCTGAAGGTGACCACATCTGCGCCGGTTGCCACCCGTTCGGAAACCACGGGTTCGGCCGGCAGACCGTAGGGGCCGAAATCAATCAGGGTACCGCTGCCCAGGTCTTCCATCACCGGGATGCCGTTTTCCCGGCCCAGGGAGACCATATCCGCCAGGCTCACCTCTGCGGTGAAGCCTTCAATACTGTAATTACTGGTGTGAACCTTGAGAAAAAGGCCGGTATGTTCGTTGATTGCCCCGGCATAATCCCTCAGGTGGGTCCGGTTGGTGGTGCCCACCTCTTTGAGGCAGCATCCGCTTTTGGTCATAACGTCCGGTACCCGAAAGGAACCGCCGATCTCCACCAGTTCTCCCCTGGAAACCACGACTTCTGTCCCCTGGGCAATGGTGTTCAGGGTCAGGAGAACGGCACTGGCGTTGTTGTTTACGGCCATGGCGCTTTCGGCTCCGGTCAGTTCGCAGATCAGTTCTTCAATGGCCGCGTACCGGATGCCCCGTTTGCCTGTGGCAAGGTTGAGTTCAAGGTTGGAATAGGCTGCGGATACGGTGCGGATATTGTCCAGGGCATCCTGGCAGAGCAGCGCCCGTCCCAGGTTGGTGTGGAGGACCACGCCTGTGGCGTTGATCAGCGGAATCAGACGGTTTTTCATCCGCTCTGCAGCAATGTCGGCAGCCCGTGTCAGGACGGCTCCGTCATCGGTGTCGGGTGTTTTATCCGCGAGGATGTCCTTTCTAAGGGTGTCTACCGCTTCGCGAAGTGCTTCCAGTATTACCTTTCGTGGGCAATCGTCAAACCGGGTATCTCCTTCAGATGCCAGAAGCAGGTGGTCCATTGCCGGGAGGGATTTGAGTCGTTCTTGTTTATTTGTCATCGTGGGGTCCATTGGCCGTATCGTTGGGGGTTAAAACGGTGAGGGGCAGGGTATCAAGAATTGCGGTTACGTCCTCTGCCGAGAGTCCGAGGCGGCTCATGGCCGGGGCGATGCTCCGGGTCTGCATGAATTCGAGTTCAAGACCCGTGGCGAATTTCTCTGCCAGGAGGTCTGCAAGGTAGACCACATCCACCAGGGATTTGTGGCTGTCTGCGGATTCCGGGTTGTGGTGGTGGCGGATGACCTGGGTCAGGGCGTCTGAAAACTTCCAGGCGGAGGCCAGGATTGAGCCGGCCTGACAATGGGTGGTACCTAAGATTTTTCTCTCGGACCTTATAAAGGAGGCGCCGTCTTTACCTAGGTTCCTGAACAGCAGAGGTGCACTGTCCGCAATATATTGGTCCAGCACCACCTTCCCGATGTCATGGAGCAGACCTGCGGTGTAGGCCTGTGTGGGCACCACTTTTCCGGAGCGCTCAGCCAGGTGTTCCGCTGTGGTGGCCACACCCACGGCATGAAAAAACAAGCCGCCACGGCAGAGGGAATATCCGGAAGTGCCGGTCTGATCGTAATAGGCACTGACGGCAGCCGCAATAACGGTTTTTACCAGGGTGTCCTTGCCCAGCAGCAGGACCGCATCCTTGAGGGTGTCCACCCGGACCGTTCCGGAGAAGAGGGCCGTGTTGCACAGCTTTAACGTTTGGGCGCTCAGCACCTGGTCTTTGGCCAACTCGTCCGTGATATCCATAATACCGGAGCGGTTGTCCTGAAACATCCGCATGATCTTCAGCGCTGTCTGGGGGATGGGTTTCAGGGTGTCGATGGTACGGGATATATCGGTTTCCGTGGGTGATTCCACGGTATCATCCGATGTAAGCCCGATTTCCCAGGCCGGCTTTATCTCCGTGCTGCCGGTTTCCATGTTCAGGTTCAGGGTGCAGGTGAAGAATCCCCCGGTTTCGGATTTAATGACTTCAATACCGGTACGCTTAAAAATGTCCATGGCAATGTCGGCGGATCTGCCGCCGATGTCCAGTCCGATATCCTGCTGGGATACCGGTCCCACCAGGGCGCCCCCGGCAATGGTTGCCTTCAGGTTTTCAGGGGTGCAGCCCATATCCGCCAATTGCTTGATCAGTATCGGAATCCCTGTGGATGCGTACTTCTCCGGCATATCGGTAAATCCGTTGCCCGG
>JAKSBB010000469.1 GCA_022361315.1 Desulfobacterales bacterium | reverse complement strand
TGCCCTGCATCATGATGTCGGTAAGAACGACATCTGCCTTAAAATCTTCCAGAATATCAATGGCTTCATCGGCGTTTTGGGCGCTTTTGACGTCGTAGGAAAGAAGTCTCAGGTACTCTTCCACAGACTCTTTGATGGCGAGATCATCGTCAACTATCAGGATGGCATGGGCCATATTTATCTCCAGGAAACAGGTGCGCGCGAGCGGCCGAAACCTTGACAGTTTCGGGCACAATTGTTACAAACATATGTTCAAAATATGCCGTATGGACTACGTTTGTCAACTCTTAGTTTGGAGCCCAATTGAACCTCAAGAACATTAAACAAGAGAATATCAGAAACTTCTCTATAATTGCCCATATCGACCATGGAAAGTCAACCCTGTCCGATCGTCTGATCCAGTTGTCGGGTATCATCTCAGATCGGGATATGAAAGACCAGATTCTTGACTCCATGGATATTGAACGGGAACGGGGAATTACCATCAAGTCCCAGACCGTATCCTTGCCCTATACCTCACCGGACGGCACCCAGTACCTGCTGAACCTCATTGATACGCCGGGTCATGTGGACTTTTCCTATGAAGTGTCCCGTGCCCTTGCCTCCTGTGAAGGCGCCCTGATTCTGGCTGACGCCAGCCAGGGGGTGGAGGCCCAGACACTGGCCAATCTATACCTTGCCATGGAACATGACCTTGAGATTGTCCCGGTGATCAACAAGATAGACCTGCCGTCTGCGGAAATCGACTGGGTCAAGGACCAGATTGAAGAGGATCTGGGTCTGGATGCTGATTTGGCCCTGCAGGTATCCGCCAAAGTGGGCACCGGTGTGGATAAAGTATTTCAGTCCATTGTTGATAACATACCCGGACCCGTAATTGAGGACACAGGTAATTTCAAGGCATTAATCTTCGACTCCCACTACGACCCCTTCAGGGGGACTATCGTTCACTTCAGAATTTTTGAGGGGAGCATCGGCAAGGGGGACAAAATTCAATTTATGTCCAACAATGCCCAGTACAAGGTGGAAGAAGTCGGCCTGTTCCAAATCAAACGCCAGCCCCAGGACCGTCTTGTGGCGGGGCAGGTGGGATACTTCATCGCCGGCATCAAAACCATATCCGACGTGAAGATCGGTGATACCGTGACCATGCAGGACAAACGCTGTGATGAGGCCCTGGGTGGTTTCCGTGAGCCCACCCCGGTGGTGTTCTCCTCCATGTATCCCGTGGCTTCCGACGACTATGAGGAACTCACCGAAGCCCTTGAAAAGTTGAAGCTCAACGATGCCTCCCTGATCTATGAAAAGGATAATTCTGCGGCCCTTGGGTTCGGCTACCGTTGCGGTTTCTTAGGATTGCTTCACCTGGAAGTGGTTCAGGAGCGGCTGGAGCGGGAATATAATATTTCGCTTATTTTGACCTCTCCCTCGGTTCAGTACGAGGTGACCTATACCAATGGGGATGTGGTCATCATCGACAATCCCACGGAATACCCCGACCCCATGGAAATCAAGATGGTCCGGGAACCTGTGATTGATGCCACCATCATCGTACCGGACAAGTACATGGGCAACGTCATGCAGGTCTGCCACGAGTTCCGCGGTGTCTCCAAAAACTATCAATACCTCACCTCCAACCGCATGGAGATGAAGTTCACCCTTCCCCTGGCAGAGGTGGTTTACGAGTTCTACGACCGCCTCAAGAGCGTTACCCAGGGATACGGATCATTTGACTACGAAATTGCCGGCTACGAAGCCACAGATCTGGTCAAACTGGACTTCCTCATCAATGCCGAACGGGTGGATGCCCTGTCTATGCTGATTCACAGGGACAAGGCCGAGGTTAAGGCCCGGGCCGCCTGTAAGAAACTGCGGGAAGAGATTCCCAGACAGCAGTTCAAGATCCCCATTCAGGGGGCCATCGGTGGTAAAATTATTTCAAGGGAAACTATATCCGCCTTCAGAAAAGACGTTACCGCCAAGTGTTACGGCGGCGACATTTCCAGAAAGAGAAAACTTCTGGAAAAACAGAAAAAAGGTAAAAAACGTATGAAGATGGTAGGATCTGTGGAGATTCCCCAGTCCGCTTTCCTGTCCGTATTGAAGACAGACTAAGAAAGAAAGCGAAAACAACAAAGGCCCGGGCAGGCAACTGCCCGGGCCTTTTGGTTTTCAGGGGAGATCAGTCCAGCATGCCGGTGAGCTGCTGCAGACTTGAGTCCAGTCTGCCAAGCAACTTGTCCACCTCATCAGCGGTGGTTACCAGGGGAGGTGCCACCAGGAAAATGCTGGTGTCCACACCGTTAATGTGGCAGCCGCCGGGATAAACAATCAGGCCGTTGTCCAGGCAGGCGGCCAGGGCTTTGGCCGTGGCTTTTTGATCTGCCGCAAACGGAAGTTTGCTCTCCTTGTCCCGGACGATTTCCATGGCCCACATAAACCCTTTGCCGCGAACGTCTCCGATCAGCGGATGCGCGTTGCCAAGGGATGTCAGTCCATCGCCAAGTCTTTTCCCGTTCTCGAACACATTGTTGATCAGGTCGTGTTCTTTAATGTAGGTCAGCACTGATGCCACGGCACGGCAACTTAAGGGATTGGCGTTGTAGGTGTGGCCGTGGATGAAAGCCCCGCTGCCGCTGCGGATGGTATCAACGATTTTTTCCTTCACAAAGATGCCGCCGGTGGGAACGTATCCGGCCGCCATGCCTTTGGCTGAAGCAATGATGTCTGGAATCACCTGCCAGTGGTCCACACCGAATGCTTTTCCGGTACGGCCAAACCCGGTCATGACTTCGTCTGCAATGAGCAGGACGTCGTATTTGTCACAGATCTGCCTGATTCTTGGCCAATAGTTGTCGTCGGGCACAATGGCGCCGCCAGCGGAACCGACGATGGGCTCGGCCAGGAAAGCCAGGACGTTCTCAGGTCCAAGATTTAGAATCTCTTGTTCCAGGGCATCGGCGCAGTGGGTGCCGAATTCATCATCCGTCAACCCATCGGGTTTCCGGTAGAAATAAGTGGCCGGCAATTTGGCAGAAGGATTCAGCAGGGGCTGATAGGCCGCCACCCTCCCTGTGCTGCCCCCCACTGACATACCGCCGAGGGTTGCCCCATGGTAGGAACAATGCCGGCTGATGAGCTTGTGTTTGGGACTCTCCTTGCCGTCACGCTCCACAAAATACTGGCGGGCCATTTTGATGGCGGATTCCACAGCTTCAGAACCGCCGGAAACAAACCAGCAATAGTTCAGGTCTC
>JAKSBB010000617.1 GCA_022361315.1 Desulfobacterales bacterium | reverse complement strand
GGAGGGCAGGAGGATTGAAAATAAAAAAAGCCACCTGAACACAGTGGCTTTCATATTTTGGGTGGTGGAGCTGAGGGGGATCGAACCCCTGACCTTACGGCTGCCAGCCGTACGCTCTCCCAGCTGAGCTACAGCCCCACGAAGAGTGAGCAGATGTATAGTTGAGATCGGCCGATGCTGTCAACAAAAATTTAAAAAAAGACGTCCCGATTCAGCCTGTACCGAGGGGGAATGAAACATCCTCCGATGGAAAATAAGGTGTCATATGGATATCGAAACATGGGGCGGAAAAAATCAGACCCTGGCAAGTATGCAGAATTTCTGGGTCTTTTTTCCATCACAAAACAAACGGCGTTTAGAAGGAGGGAGGGCGCCGGTGACATTTGCCTGCCCGTATTTTTTATTGTCAGGGTGGGCACACCATTGGAGAATGGTGATTGAGTCTTTCAAAAGTATCGGCCTCCCTTTTGGGCTTGAGGCAATGTGTATCCTGTGGTGTTCGCATATATTGTCATCAGAATTACTCATAGGGCTCCATCAAAGTGTTGCAGAAAATTAAAGGGTGGCAAATCAATACCACCATGTGGTGGCCAGGTCAAATAGGTATGACGAATAGACCGGGGGCAGGGATAACCCGTCATTCTAAGCCTTACCGGTTGTTCTATGGTTTAAAATGAATTATTATTTGGCGGGATATAAACTTGGAAAGGTGTTGGCCCATGAGTGTGGTTGAACGTATCTGGGACATAATGAAGCCTGCGGCAACCCGGAAAAAATATCCGAAAAAGTCCTGGCTTTTAAATGAGGGGGATATCGCACGGTATATCTTCTTTGTTGAGCAGGGCTGTGTCAGGTCCTGGTTCAACAATGACGGCGATGACATTACGTTCCAGTTCTTTTTTGAGGGCAGTTTTGTCTCCTCCTTTGAGAGCCTGCGGCTGGGTGAACCCAGCCTGTTCAACCTGGAAACTATAGAACCTTCCGTACTGCATTATGTGCACAGGGATCATTTCCTGGAAATGAAAAAATCGGCTGAGTTGAAAGATGCCATGAATGAGTTGTTGTGCCGCAGGTTTTACCACTATCAGAGGTTGTTTCTATCCAGAATTAAAAACAGTCCGCAGCGCCGTTATGAAGAACTTCTCGGGGAAAATCCCGGGATTTTTGAGCGGATACCCCATCACTACATCGCCTCCTATCTGGGCATCACCCCTGTATCTTTGAGCCGGATTCGAAATAAAGTCAAACGTTAACAATTGTTAATGCGTCCCGTTCGGTCGTTGTGTCATTATCCGCCATGTCTTTTTTTTAGGAATTAATACGGAGATGGTTTGGAGATGAAGTTTGATGTTGAGAACGCTCGTATATGGCTATCCAGGGTTGCCGGAATGGGGTGCCTGTTCATTTTATTTATTTATCAGAGTCACTGGCAATCCGGAAGTCGCATCCTGTCTTCTCTTATGTTTATCACTGGGATTGTTCTTGTGGGTGCGGCGGCGTTAGGCCGGATGTGGTGTTCCCTTTACATCGCAGGGTACAAGGATGAGAAACTGATCACAAAAGGTCCGTATTCTTTGTGCCGGAATCCCCTGTATTTTTTCAGTATGGTGGGGCTTACGGGGATAGGACTTTGTACCGAAAGCATTACATTGACGGTTGCTTTTCTGGTCTTGTTTGCCGTGTACTATCCCTTTGTCATTAAACGGGAGGAAATGCGGCTCGCCTCGCTTTTTGGAAAAGAGTTTATGGCGTACCGCTGCAGGGTCCCGGCATTTATACCGAAGATGTCAATATATGAGGAGCCGGATTATTACACGGTGAGGCCTTCCGTCTACCGGGTACATATCTTCAGCGCCCTGTGGTTTGTCTGGGGGGTGGGGGTGATTGAAATCATCCGGGGACTCCGAAACGCCGGGCTTTTGACGGCGGTCATGACATTGTACTGAGTGCTCCCCTCTTCTCATACCCGCAGGGTGGCAATGAGTCTCTCCGGTTTTTCAAGCAGGCCGAACACATCAAGAATATTTTTGACCATCAGATCAGATGCTGAAAGACAGGTGAATGCCAGGCCTTCGTCTCCGAGAACGGCAATGCCGAGGCCGGCTTCCTCCAGCATCAGCGCGTCGTTGTGGCCGTTTCCCACGCAAAGCGTCTGCCCGGCCCCGAGGGTTTTTAAATACTCAAGTTTCTTCCGGTCCTGATTCTCCTGGGAGATAATCGTCAATGCCGCATTTACATCCCTGAGTTGCTTTTTAACGGAACCGAATGTATCTGCCGTGACAACGTGGAATGTCAGGCGGTCAGAGAATTTTTCAATGGCCTGGGCCACACCCGGTATGAGTTGGCCGTCTTTGCCGATGGTGCCGTTATAATCCAGAATGACGTGGGTGATTTTTAAAGATTTTCTTCCGGGGATATGGATTTGTATCATGGTATTGCCTTTATGGAATTAATCATACTTCAGCTGTTTATCCGACAGGATGAGTTTCCGGTCTGCGATCCGTTTCACCTGGTCCATGTAATGGGACACCATAATGATCGTGCACCTGTCTTTCAAAGTCAAAAGTAAATCTTCAATGCCCTGGGCGGCGGTGTCGTCAAGGGAGGAGGTCGGTTCATCCAACAAAAGTACCTGGGGGTCTAAAACCAGTGCCCTGGCAATGCAGAGACGCTGCTGCTGACCACCGGACAGCCTGCGGGCATCCTCTGACATCCGGTTTTTTACCTCGTCCCATAAACAGGCGCGTTCAAGGACCGCCTGTGTTTTTTGCGCGATGATGCCTCGGTCCGTCTCTCCGGTCAGCTTCAGTGGGAAGGCAATATTTTTACGGATACTCATGGGCAGCGGATTCGGGATCTGGAATACCATGCCGACCTTTTGCCGAAGCGTGGGAATATGCAGGTGCCTGTCATGGATGTCCTCAAAACCGTTTCCGAAGTTGATCCGTACGTCACCGGTGACTCTGGCACCGTCGATATTTTCCCAAAGACGGTTCAAAGCCGTTAAAAAGGAAGATTTGCCCTGGCCGGAAGGGCCGGTGATGGAAGTGATGGTGTGCCGGGGGATATCCAGGTGAATATTTTCCAATACAGGAGAATTATCGTAGTAAAAGGAAAGGTCCCTGACCTTGATTTTGATTTGATTTTCCATGGCGTTAGCTGCGGCATCCTGTTTTTCGGGTAATCCAATGTTTGATGATGTGGGCCAGGGCGAAGAGCCCCGTACAGATCAATAAAAGGATGAGGGCTGCCCCGTAACCTTTTATGAGTTCCGACTGATCCGCATATTCGGATGCGGTATAGTAAATGTAAAAGGGCAGTGCTTCAAAACTTGAGAAAACAGATCTTGGTACTCCGGCGGTTGCAACGACACCGGTGAGCATGATCACCGCCGTATCCTCCGCACACCGCCCGACGGCCAGGATAATACTGCTGACAATATCCGACAGGGAGGCGGGCAAAAGGACATAGAGGATATTCTGAAGTTTTGACGCCCCGAGGCTGGGTGCGGTCAGGCGGGTGTGGAGGGGCAGATTCTCAATGGCGCCCTGGGTGGTTTTCACGATATAGGGCAGCACTAAAAATGCCAGTGACAATGCCGAGATGAGCAGGCAGGGATAAATCCGGTTATCAAAGTAATGGTGCAGGAAGATGGTGATGGAAAAACCGAAAAGCCCCACCACAATAGAGGGAACCCCTGCAAGAATGTCCATGATGAAACTGAATATTTTTTTAAGGGGCAGCGGGGCGTATTCAGCAAGCCATATCCCGGCGAAAAGGCCTGTGGGCAGTGCAATCCCAACGGAAATCAGCACCAGAAAAACCGTACCGGCCATGGCCGGAAAAAGACCGCCGAATACCTGGCGGTTTAGCAGCAGTGCGTCCTTTACGGATGTTCCCGTAAATATCAGATCAAGACTTAAAGAGGGGCCGCCTTTCATCAGGAGAAAACCAATGATGAGGGTTAAACCACAGGTCAGCAGCAGTGCGGACATCCACGAAAAGCAGATGAGCAATTTGTCTTTGATGGTGCCCGGTCTCATCTGCGCTTCCAATCTGCAAATCTTTCGGCAAATCTTGCGGCAAACACACCGAGACTGGTCATGAGATACAGGGTACCGCCGCAGACGAAGATGGTTTTGAATTCCACACTGTCAAAATCGGAGGCGATGACCATGGCGATGTGGGCGGTGAGGGTCCTGGCCGAGTCCAGGATTGATGCGGGCATCATGACGCTGTTCCCGCTGAGCATCAATGCCACCAGTGTATCTCCCATTGCCCTGCCGAAGGCCAGTACGATTCCGGTAACGATGCCGGGCCAGGCGCAGGGAAGGATGACGTATATCAGTTTTTGAAACGGTGTGCCACCCAGTGCATCCACCGCATCAATATAGGATTGAGGTACCCGGGCAAAGCTCTGGGAAAAAAACAGGATCATTGTGGGGGAGATCAACAGGCCCAGCATGATCGCGGCGGATAATATGCCCATGCCCGAACCATAGGAAAACAGATCCCGGACAATGGGCACCAGCAGGAAAATACCCACAAATCCGTAAATCACGGTGGGCACCGCCGTCATCAACTGAACCATTTTCTTTAATAATTTCCCCGGTCCCTTTTGATGGGTAATCCGGATAAAAAAGGAACAACCCAGACTGATGGGAAAACTCATGACCAGGCTCAGCAGCGCAATATAACAGGTGCCGACGATCATGGACAGAATACCGAACTGCCCATGGTCCGGGGACCATGGGTCAGTCAGTATTTCCACGAGCATGCCGCTTTCGAGCACCGGCATGCTGAGCAGGATCATAAATCCCAACACACCCAGGGTGACCAGTGCTGATAAAAAGGCCGCGCCTGCAAACAGGGTGCGGGCGATTGTTCCCCTGATGTCCATTAGTTAACGGGGATATATCCTTTTTCTGCAGCGATTTTCTGTCCTTCGGGGCTTAGCAGATATTGAACGAATTTTTTAGCAAGGCCGGAATACTCACCCTTGGTATTGGAGTACAGGCCCCTTGCCACTTTGTATTCACCGGTTTGCACCGTGGCAAGGCTGGGTGTTACATTATCCAGGCGGACAGGCGCCACGGAGTCATCAACATACCCCACGGAAACGTAGCCGATGGCGTAGGGGTCATTTGTCACCGCAGATTTCATTGCACCGTTTGATGTGACAAAATGGGCCTTTCCGGCGATATCCCCTTTGCCCAGGGCTTTTTTCCAGAATACCGACCGGGTACCGCTGGATTTGTCCCTGGTGTAAATATTGATGGGCCGGTCATCCCCGCCCAGGGTTTTCCAATTGGAAATTCTGCCGGCATAGATATCCTGCAGTTCTTTTGAGGACAGGTCTTTCACGGGATTCTTCGGATGAATCACGGCGGTGACACCGTCCAGTGCCCATTTGTACATGGACAGGCCGTATTTATTGATTTCTTTTTCCGTAGGTTTTCGGCCGGAGTTACCGATATTGACAAGGCCTTCTCCCACCTGTTTAATACCTGCCCCGGAGCCGCCCCCGGCAATGGTGATCTGAATATCTGGATTGAATGCCATAATTCGCTTTGCCGCCTCTTTCATCACCGGGATATGGGCCGTTCCCCCGGAAATCCTCAGGGTGCCTTTTTCATCCTTGAATGCATCCAGTTCCGATGTGATTTCCGAGGCAACGCCGGTGCCGGCTGTAAATAAAAGAGCCATCAGAATGGTAAACCCTTTGACGAGACTGAATTGCTTTTTCATATGTTCTCCTGTTGATTTGATCGGTAAATAAATGCCCATTGCATAGATCAACACCGGGATCACATCAAATTGATAATTCAGATGGTTTAGACGCTGGCTATTTAATATTTCAATGGCGTTAGGATTAAAAAAGGGTTCATGATAGTTACGGTAGGCCGACGGTGGTGATATTGCCAATCAATTCGTCTATTTCTTCTTTTGCATGTTCTTAAACCAGGGTTTGTCCCCGTATAATTCTTCAGAGCATTCCGGACACATACCGTGACTGAACTCCGCCTCAGAATGTTCCTGGATATAGGTTTCGATCTGGTTCCAGTACCCGGTATCGTCTCTGACTTTTTTACAATGCGCACAAATGGGTAACAGGCCGGTGAGGGTCTTTACATCGGAAAGGGCTTTTTCAAGCCGGTTTTTATGGGTTTCCAATTCAAGATTTGACGCCAGTAAAAGCCTGCTGAATTTATGGCGGGACGATTCCAGGCCGTAGGCAATAATACTGACGAAAAAAAGAGAAATGAGGTATTTGATGCCCGTATTTAACTCATAAGGGTGGGTGTTGAATAAAGAGGGATAGGTCAGGAGCAGAGCGGCACAGAGAAATAAGATAATGGTTGAAATCAATGCCTCAATCCTCTCGAAGAAGAAAAAGATAAACAAAGGCATGACCTGAAGCCAGAAGAGTCCCCCGCCACTGCCTGCACCGATGGAGACATCGTAAATCAGGGCCAGACTGACCAGATTGATACCGATGCAATAGGCCATGCGATCCGCACCCAGTTTAAAAACACTTAGATTGCCTATAATGATGACAACACACATAAACCCATTGAGGTAAATTTCCCGGATATCTCCATTCTGATAGTCAAAAAATGAAAACACCAGAAGGGCGCAAAATCCAAGCGTGCTCGACAGGAGAAGAAAGCGTCGCTTCCTTTGACGGTCGCTGGTCTGTAAAAATGATCTATCCACGGGTACGGATGCAGTTGCGGCCGCATTCCTTTGCTTCGTACAGGGCTTCGTCCGCCCTGTGGATGAGCATTTCCAGGGTATCTTTTTCCCGGTAACCGGTGATACCGCAGGAGATGCTGACGGGTGTGGGCCTTGTGTCAACGGGTTTACCATCGGTGAAATCATGGGAAAATACCGCTTCGGTGAGGCGGCCGGCTATCCGTTCGGCCTGTGCCGTGTCGCTGAAGATCAGCATGACGAATTCATCTCCGCCCCAGCGTACCAGCATATCCCCTTCCCGGATGGTGTCCGCGGCAATGGCGGCGATGGTCTGGATGACCCGGTCGCCGAAGAGGTGGCCGTGGGTGTCGTTGACGGTTTTGAGGTGGTCGATGTCAAAGAGGATCAGACTCATGGCAGCGGTTTTCCAGGTTTTATTCCGGGTATGGAAGTGAAACCGGTGCTCAAATTCCCTGCGGTTATATGCCTTGGTGAGTTTATCCGTTGTGGCCATCACTTCCAGCTGTTTTTGAAAGTAGTTGATGACCAGAACGGCAAAGACGATGGTAGCGGAGGTAATCAACAGGCTGAGGAGAAAATTCTGGACAAAGGTGCCCTGGATGGACTTCAGGGCCAGGGTTTCGTCCTGCTCCACCAGGAGATACCAGCCCAGTTCCTTGATATAGCGGCTGGTGAGCAGGATATTGGCGGTGCCGTTGTCGTATTCAAAAAATGCAGGTGCTGTTTTGGCGGCAAGTATCCGGTCTGCAATACCTGAAAGTCCGGGGATTTCACTTAGAGTGGTGGTGTCCACATGTTTTTTGTCTTCATGAATCTGGATGATACCGTTGGCGTCGGACATATAGATGTTACGGCCGTATTTTTCCCGGTACAGATCCAGAAGGTCCGCGATGCGGTCAAAATCCAGCCCCACGCCGACGGCCCCCAGGAATTGATCCCCGTATCCGGTGAGGCGGTGGTTGATGAAGATGGTCAGATGATTCTTTGCCGCTTCGTTGGTATCCACATCCAGGTCATATTCCGTATTCAGGCTTTTGAAGCGGTAGTACCAGACGTCATGGTCATCTTCCGGCCGTATCTGTTTTAAAATCCCTTCAAAATGGTAGTAGTAGCCGGTTTTGTCCGATACAAAAAAAGAGGAGAAAAATCCGTAGCGTTCCTGGATTTCCCTCAGGTATTTGAGAATCAGATCCGGATTTTTTTCGCCTTCGATGACCCAGTCTTTCAGGAAGGTATCATTGGCCATCAGGGAGGAAACAAATATGGGCCGGGCAAGGTCCCTGAGGATTTCCGAGTAGATATTATCCCGGGCAAGGGGCAGACTGCTGTCAATGATGGATGACCTCAGGGAGGCCCTTGACGCCCTGTAAGAGATCAGGTTGGTAATAAAAAAGCCGGACAGCAGGATCAGGCTGAGAATAAATATCAGTTTGGTTCTGACTGAAAAAAAATTCATGGGTCTCTGTGGTGGCTAATTTAAAAATGATATCATCGCAGAAACCCGTATCCCCGTCAACTACCCGAAAGAAATCAGTTCTCCAGTTCAATACGGGCGATACCGGTTTTGGGATCGGCGATTTCCCGGAATCGCAGGTTGTAAAGATCCCGGGGGGCCACGAAACCGGAGAGCCTGCCTTTGATGACGGTACCTTTACCACATTTGTGACGGATGCGAACCCCGGTTCCAGACGGTGGTGCAACTGTAGCTTCGAGGGCTTCAAGTTTTTTCTTCAGCAGGGCCAGTTGCTTCAGTTCAGCCTCAAGTTTTTTGATTTCCGGCATGTTTTCATCCACCGCCTGTTCCAGGGCGGCCAGGTTGCCTTTGAACTGCATCTCGGCCTGGTAGGCTGCATCTGTTTCGTCCGTATCCGGTACCGGCCGGATTTTTTCTTTGACCCGGAGCAGGGTCTGGTCTTCGGGCAGGCCTTTTAACGATTCCATTAAGCCCGAGAGGATGGTGGCAGCCACATCGTTTTCCGGCAAGGTAAGGTAACATGCCCTGACAGACGAGTACGCGGGCAGGCCCCTGAGATAGGAGAGCTTGGCGTCAAGGCCTGCATACTGATAGAGTTCCGGGGCCTTGAGGATCACTTTAAGTTGTTTCAATAGGGTTTGTTCCAGCCGAAGGGCCTCCATTGCTGCGGCTTCTTCCTCATAGGCAGATGTCAGCGTCTTTATTTCATCTGTTTTTTTGAGTTGGATCAGCCGGGTCTGTTTGGTAGTGAGGGTGTGATCCAGGGCCAGC
>JAKSBB010000252.1 GCA_022361315.1 Desulfobacterales bacterium | reverse complement strand
TTTAAAGAATAATAATATTTCGTTCACCTCGGTTACTAGTGGGGTGCAGTTTAGTAGTGGTACGTCTGGTGAGGAGTGGAGTTATCGTTTGGTTAATAATGGAAGTGGTACTGATACGATTAGGGAGGTGGTGATAGCTTATGAAACATGAATTAATAAAAGGTGATGTTTGTTGAGTACGACAACTATTATTAATAGTCTTAAAGAAGAGCAAGCGCAGAATTTGTTTACTAATAATAAATTCTTAACTATTGGTACAGGTACGGCGGTTATTGCTGATGATGCTACTAGTTTAACTGCTGGTACAGCTATTGGTAGTACGTTTGCTAAGGAATATAAATCAGGGACGTCAGGGAGTTATGTTGAGGGTTCTAGTGTAGTGTTGTTGTGGGATCTTGGTCCTAGTGAGCCTGTTACTCAACCGTTAAATATTGGCGAGTTGGGTGTTAAGAAAACTTCTGGTACGGTAGCTGATTTGCGTATTGGTGCAAAACTTAATGCTGTGCAGACTAAAGATACTAGTACTAAGGATCGTATTAGGTGTACGGTTAGTGTGAAGTCGGATGGTGATTTGTAAGATGGTTATGAGAGAATGGGGAAATGAAAACTTGGGTCCAACGGATCATAATAATCAGGATGCTGAGCCTCTTATTCAGGCTGGTTTGAATGTTATTCGTATGTTGATGGATACTGATGTGACTGTTAGTTATAGTGCTGGTGGTCTTGATGGTTTTGGTGAGGCGTTTACTACTAGTGGTGGTCGTAATGCTTCGGTGAATGATGCGGAGACTACTTGTTTGTATAATAGTACTGATAAGACTTATGAGCCTGGTATTGTTGATGAGGCTAGTGGTGACACGACGCATAGTGCTGGTAGTGCTATTGGTGGTTGGAGTAATATTAGTAACGTGTTTGATGGTGATGATAGTACTTCCGCTTCTGGTAATATTGGTAATAGTCAGGATGTTATGATTGGTAAGACGTTTGCTAGTACTCGTACGGTTACTATGGCTAAGTTTAAGGTTTCTATTAGGGGTTTTGGTGGTTCTACTATGACTGCTCATTTGCAGGTGCTTAATGGTGCTGTGTGGAGTGATGATCAACTCATTGGTAGTACGACTAGTACTAGTTTGGTTACTTATGAAGATACTGTTAGTTTGAATGATACTAGTATTGATGGTATTCGTATTCGTATTAGTCATGGTGCTGGGAGCGGTGGTACGACTAATCATATTTATACGTTAGAGTATGGGGATATTGGTGCTACGGAGATCACTCTTGATTTGCCTAGTGGCACGTTTGCTAGTGATATAGCTGCTTTTATTGGTGTTCCTTTTATTAAGAATTGGGAGAGTGGCGCTAAGATTGAATGTAAGCTCCTTAATGGTAGTGATGATAGTGGTTATTTCACTGTGGATAC
>JAKSBB010000374.1 GCA_022361315.1 Desulfobacterales bacterium | reverse complement strand
AATATCGGGAACAACCAGCCCGTGGCCCTGATGGATTTTGTCCACGCCATTGAAGACGCCATCGGGAAAAAGGCGGTGATCGACTATCTGCCCATGCAGCCCGGTGATGTACCGGCCACCTATGCAGATGTGAACGATCTCATTGCCGATACGGGATTTAAGCCCAGCACGCCGGTACCTGAAGGAATCAATAATTTTGTAGAATGGTATAAATCGTACTACGTCAACTAAGTTCAAAAAAATTCCATCGACTGACAAATAAAAACCCGGGAGAGCAGAATCTCTTCCGGGTTTTTTTTAAGCTTTTTCTTAGAGATTACTCCAGTGCGCGGGAAACAATTTCATACACATTTTTGGAAAGACCTTTTGTGCCTGCAATGGTTTCCAGTGCCGTTTTCATATGCGCCTGTCTTGCGTCGTCGTATCGTTTCCACAGGTTGAAACAACCGGCCAGCCTGGCAGCCACATTGTGATTGAGTTTATCTAAGGCCAGGATGCGTTCCATAACATAACGGTAACCTGCGCCGTCTACCCGGTGGAAATGGCTGGGGTTTTGCATTGCAAATGCGAAGACCAGTGCCCTTACCTTATTGGGATTGGCCATGCTGAAATCCGGATGCTCGGTCAGGGCCCTTACCTGTTCAAGGGTGTCTGCCAGTGGAGACGCCGCCTGGGCCGCGAACCATTTGTCCAGCACCAATGCCTGGTTCTGCCACTTGTCGTAAAATTCCCGGACGGCCTTTCCTCTCAGGTCTTCATCCATCCGGACCATCAGCCGGAAGGCGGCAAACTCATCGGTCATGTTGCGGGCCGTTTCAAACTGAGAGGTCAAAAGCGCGCTTCCTTCCGTGGTCCCCGCACTTGCCAGGTAAGACAGGCAAAGATTCTTTAAGCTCCGGTCTGCCATGGCCTGGTGTGACAGAGATGTGGGATCACTGCCGGTGCATCGCTGGTAAATGTCCATCAGTGCCGGCTTCGCTTCATCGGCAAGGGTCTGTTTCAGAAAACGCCTTGCATTGTGAATGGCATCCACATCCACCGTTTTATAATGATCCCGGATCTCGGTTTCCTGGGGCAGGGCAAGCGCCTTTGCAAGGAATGCCCGGTCTTTATCTTCATCGGTAAGGGCAGCGGTAAACGCCTGGATCAGGTTCCGGCTGACTGCCAGGGGGGTGGCGTCCTGTATGGCCGTCACAAGTTGCTTGATTTCGTTTACAAAGAGTGTCTGGGCCGCATCCCATTGGTTGAACTCGTCATTGTCTCCGGCCATGAGAAAGGCCAGGTCTTGATCCGAGAAATCCGTCTCCAGCCGTACCGGTGCGGATAACTGCCTGAAAACGGAAGGGTAGGTGTCTTCCGGCATATCTTCAAAGACAAAGG
Organism: Desulfobacterales bacterium; assembly: GCA_022361315.1. The sequence goes on along the minus strand of JAKSBB010000374.1, from coordinate 5,225 downwards.
TTTCTTTTTCCGTTTTCAGCTCAATAAGATCTGTTTCCCCGGGAACGGCATTGCCATGACTGTCAATGAAACCTAAGGCTACGGGGATATGAAGCGGCACCTTTTCATCCTGGTTCCTGTCCGGTGTGGTGGATTGGGTAAAAGTCAGGGAAAGGGTGCGGCCTTCGGTGTTGTATTCTCTTTCCATGGTAACCGTCGGAGTGCCCGACTGGGTGTACCAGCGGTGGAACTGGGTCAGGTCTTTTCCGGATACCTCCGCCATTACATCCAGAAAATCTTCCACAGTGACGGCCATGCCGTCGAACCGGTCAAAGTAAAGATCCATTCCCCTGCGGAATCCGTCCTGTCCAAGAAGCTGGTATATCATCCGGACGACTTCAGCCCCCTTCTCATAAACGGTCATGGTGTAGAAGTTGTCCATCTTGATATAGGCATCCGGCCGGACGGGATGGGTCATTGGACCGTCGTCTTCCGGAAATTGAAAACTCCTCAGGTTTCTCACGTCGGCGATTCGTTTTACAGATCTGGAATTCATATCTGAGGAAAACTCCTGGTCGCGGAATACGGTCAAGCCTTCTTTCAAACTGAGCTGAAACCAGTTCTTCAGGGTAATCCGGTTACCGGTCCAGTTGTGGAAGTATTCATGGGCAATGACCCCCTGGACACCCATGAAATCATCGTCGGTTGCCGTGGCCGGGTCTGCCAGCACATACTTGGCGTTAAATATGTTCAACCCCTTGTTCTCCATGGCACCGGCATTGAAATCGTTGATGGCAACGATCTGGTAGAGATCCAGGTCGTATTCCCTGCCGAAGCGTTCTTCATCCCACCGCATAGAGTCTTTCAACGCGGTCATGGCATGGCCGCATTTGTCTATGTTTTTTTCTTCGGAGTAGATTTTTAGATCTACCTTACGCCCGGACATGGTGGTGAATTCGTCTTCAAGGACGGCAAGATCACCTGCCACCAGGGCAAAGAGATAGGCAGGCTTTTTATGGGGGTCTTCCCATCTGACCCAATGCCGGTTGTCGTCGAGATCTCCCGATCCGGTTGGGTTTCCGTTGGAAAGCAGAAGTGGGTATTTGGTTTTGTCTGCAATGATGGTGCAGGTGAACCGTGCCATCACATCCGGCCGGTCCGGGTAGGGGGTGATTTTTCGGAACCCTTCGGCTTCGCACTGGGTACACAATACCGGGCCCGACCGGTAAAGTCCTTCAAGGGAGGTGTTTTCTTCCGGTTTCAGAACGGCTGTGATTTCAAGCTCGAAACTCTCGGGTGTACTGGCAAGCCGAAAGGTGTCTTCGTCAGATGAATACTCACCGGGGAGTAGGACCATGCCGCCGGCCACCACTGAAGTGATTTCGTAGGCTGCCTTGTCCAGAACCAAAGGTGTTGATCCGTCGGCAAAATCCGGATGTTTAGAGATGGAAAGCGTTGAAACCACCTCTGTATGGTCGTCATAAATGTGAAATTTTAAATCAATGTGCTCGACATTGAAGGGATAGGGCCGATAATCTTTGAGGTATTTTGTCTTGTGTGTGGTCATAATGAGAAAAAATAAAGCCGGCCGGAACTCTTGTCAATTCTTGATTTTTACCCCCCCATACTTTAGTATGATGGTTTCTGAATCAATGACTGTCCCTCGGTGACGGGATAAGTAAATAAAAGGCGGTAAACAGTGTCTGCGGTATCGAAAATTGTCTGCATTTTGATTCTGGTGGTAGGTGTTCTTTTCGGCTGCGCCGACAGCAACAGCGACAGGGCTGCCAAGTACATTGACAGTGCCCGGCAATTGGTTGCCGCCCAAAAACCTGAAACCGCCCTGATCGAATATAAAAATGCGCTGGAACTTGATCCGGACAGTGACGTTGCGTTGTTTGAGCTGGCTGAAACCTATATCTTGATGAATAAGGTTGATGCGGCGATCCGGTATTACACCCTGGCGGCACAAACCAATCCCGACAGGATTGAGCCGTATCTCCGGCTGGCCCAGATATATACCCGCACAGAACGGCTTCTGGAAGCCAGGGCCCAAATCACCAAAGCCAGGGCTGTGGATCCGAATTCCGTAAATGCCCTTCATCTTTTGTCCGGTGTCCAGATCCGGGAACGGGATTTCGTTGCAGCCATAGATACACTGAAGAAGGCTGAGACCATTGATCCCGATAATATCCAGACCCTCCTTGCCCTGGCCCAGCTTTTTGTGAAAACAAAAAAAGTAAGTCAGGCTGAAGTCTTTTTCAAAAAGGCTATCTCTCTGGATGCGGGGTCCAGGGATGCCTATATGGGGCTGGTCCGATTGTATACGGTTCAGGGCAGGGCGGACAAGGTTGCTGAGTTGATGGCTAAAGTGGTGACCACCCCGGGGATACCGGCCGTGAAATACAACGACATGGCCCGCTTCTATGAAAGCAGGGGAGAATCGGAACAGGCTGAGGCATATTATCAAAAGGCTATGGATGTTGCCCCGGGAGAGGTGTTTCCGATCATGGCCCTGGCCAGGTTTTTCACCCGGGAAAACAGTCCGCAGCAAGCCGTTGACCTCCTGAATCAGGCCCTGGAGAGTTTAGGCAACAGACCCGCTATGAAACGGATTCTCCTCATCGGGGTGTCCCGGGTGCATCAGCACTTTGGGGATATCCCGGCGGCGGAATCCGCCGTTGAAAAAGCGCTGGCGTTGAAAAATCATGATGCCGATGCCCTGTTTCAGAAGGGACGCATCCTGATGGCCAAAGGGAATTTCAAAACTGCTTTAGACCTATTTGACCAGGTACTGGCCATCAACCGGTTCCACGCCAAAGCCTTTTATTTCAGGGCGATCTGCATTCAGGAGCGGGGGGCCTCAGACCGGCCCGAACAGCGGATATTCAGGGCGGCTGCGGGAATGCTGGATAATCCGGAGGAATTTGAAAAAAATCAGATCCGTGAGAACCTGATTGCTGCAGTCACCATTGATCCGCGGCTGGTTGAAGCCCGCAGAGCCCTGGCTGTGCAGTATTTAATGGAAAAACGGGCGGATAAAGCCAGAGAGCAGGTGGATGAGATACTGGAGTTGGGCGCCCCGGATCACCTGACCATGAATATCCTGGCAGGTATTCACATGCTGGAGGGAAACCCCGGGAAGGCAGAACAGATTTTAAAGGCTATTATTCGTGAGCAGCCCGAATATGTTCCGGCATATATTCGTTTGGGATTCTTCTATAAAAATGAGGGGGATACCGAACAGGCCGCCTTCTATTTTAAAAAGGCGTATGACAGGGATCCGACCGCCATAGGATTGATTGAGGAAATCAACCGCATTTATATCCAACGGCAATCCTACGCCCAGGCTCTGGCCTTGATTGATCAATCCGCCGGAAAGGCCGGGGAAGATGCCGCTGCGTTCTTTAATCATTTGCGGGGGGAAGTTTTTCTGGCCGAGGGGCGGGTACATGAGGCAAAGGGCGCATTTAAGGCCGCAGTGAATGCCGATCCCGAATTTATCCGGCCGCGCATGCGGCTGGCCCGGTATTGGCTCGGCAGGGGAGACAGGGAGAATGCCCTGGAACAATACCAGGCAGTGGAAGCGGTGGCGGAAAGCTATCTGCCTGCCTTGATGGGGATGGCAATGATATGGGATGCAAAGGGCGATGCAGTGAAGGCGGAACGGTATTATCGCCGGGTGCTGGCACTGGATTCCAGAAATACGCTGGCAACGAATAACTTGGCGTTCCTTTTGACCGGAAAACAGGATGGACTTGAGGAAGCGTTTCGGCTGGCCCAGACAGCCAGAACCCTGGCGCCGGATAATCCGGATGTTTTGGATACCCTGGGATGGATCTATTATTTGAAGGGCAGCTACCACAATGCGCTGGCAGAATTTGAAGAGGGGTTGAAACTGGACCCCGAGAATGCGATACTGCAGTATCACTACGGAATGGCATTGTATATGACCAAGGCATACGAAAAGGCCAGAAAACACCTGAAGAAAGCCCTGAGCCTTGATTCGGATTTCGAGGGGGCGGATGCCGCCCGGAAAATCCTGAACTAAAAGGCCGGCTGGACAATCGTACATGCCTGAATAATAATACGTGTATGGTTTGAATTTAACACACGAATTAAGGATTCTTACTATGAAGCACATCAAATGCATAGCCGGAGCAACATTCCTGTTGCTGGCATGGATTGGCATCTCTGCAGCGGCACCCTCATTGGACAGTATCGACGGCAGAATGAAAAACAGCGAATGGAATGGTCTGGAAACCGTGGAGTACGGTAATTCGGATGGTGAGGATTACGATGTGGAGCGGCTGGGACTGATGATTGATGACAACATGCTGTACCTTGGGATTCAGACGGATTACCAATTGGACGGCGGTTGGCGGACCAACCGATGGGAGTACCGTAAAGATGAGTACGGTGTTACCCAGTCCTATGGAAATTACTACATAGATCCCGGTGATTTCGCATTTGATTTCAACGGAGACGGTTCCTATGAAGCCGGTATCGACTTCCAGATGACAGACGGGGAAGTGACCTTTACCTTTTTTGAATTAAATGATCCGGGTGACTGGCAGAAGGCCGTGACCCATCCGGAGAACTCCCCTTATACCGCTTACGTGGAAGATTATAAATACAGCCAGACCAGCGGTGAGGGACCGGATAACTTTGAGGCGGCCATCGCTTACAGGGATGATAATAACCGGAATCCCGGTGATGTACTTGAGGCGGCCATCAATCTGGATACATTGTCCGACAACCTGAGCCAGTTGTTTCGTGGTACCGATCGGACCCTGAACCTTTACTGGACTATGGAATGTGGAAACGACGGGCTTCTGGTATCTGAAAATTATACCTACAATCCTGCCAATCCGGTACCGGAGCCATCCACCATGGTACTTCTCGGGCTTGGGGTTTTAGGGTTATCCCGGATTCGACGCAGAGATTAAAGGTGACGTGTATCGACTGGTCGGTGGACAGAGACGAATACCGGCTACCGACCTTAGACCTTTTGTTATGTGTGATGACCCGGAATCATCGACACCTGAAAAAATTTGAACCCGCCGGAAACGTTTATGCCTGAACCTTTTCAATCGTCCACTCAAATAAAGCCGGAACAGGTTCTGGACATTATTGTCAGACGAAGATGGCTGATACTTGTACCACTGTGCATCTCAATTACTTTGGGGCTTGCCGCCACCCTGCTGGCAACCGAGACCTATATGGCCTCGACCCTAATCCTGGTT
>JAKSBB010001173.1 GCA_022361315.1 Desulfobacterales bacterium | reverse complement strand
CCGGGCAAGCGCCTTGCCGTCTGATTTGAGCAGCTTGACCGGGAAACCGAGTGCTTTGATAAAAGCTGCCATCCAGGGGATGTGTCCGGAGAGCGCCCCTACCACTGGTATTCCTATTGGGGGTATTCCGATTGGTGCTTCGTCGGGGTTCGCATCCGCACATGCATCAATCAGGGCCTGTCTTTCCTTGAACGGATCCGGTGCCTCCTTTGGCAGCTGGACGGATCCGGAGGTGGAAATTTCATACTTGGGACAGGCACCGCCGGATAAGGCGATTTTCTCCTGGCCGTTAAAGGAGATCTTCACTTTTTCTATGGGGCAGTGGGTGCCGCACTTGGCATCCTTGCAGGTGAACTCCGACCGTTCGGTTATGGCGGCTTCAAGAATCAGGTTCAAATCCAGAGACGGGGAGTCCATGAGGAACTGGCTGCCGGACTGGGTAGCCAGTTCCCGGATGGCGCACAGGCCGATTCCCCAGGCACCCATGGCGCCGGGATTCGGAGGAACGATGATCTTGCGGCCGGTAATGGCCGCCAGTGTCCATGCAAGTGACGGGTTGGAGGCCGGCTTGCCCTGAAAAAAAATCTTTTCCCCCAGGGTGCGCTGCCCCATCACCCGGTTCAGGTAGTTGTGAATCACGGAATACTGGAAGCCGGAAAATACATCGGACAAAGAGAACCCGGCTTTAAGGGCCTTGGCACCGGAATCGGCAATGTAAACCGTACACATCTGGCCCAGGTCCGGTGGCCGGGTGGCGGCCTGCGCCATGTCAACAAATGTATCGATTTCCTGAATATCATAGACCAATGCCTGCTCCTCCAGAAACGATCCCGTTCCCGCACTGCAGGCCTTGTTCATATCACTTTCGATGATTTTACCCTGGTTCACCCGGACATATTTTGCATCCTGCCCGCCGATCTCGATGATGGACATATCCCCGCCCTGATCCGGGTCCAACCTGATGGCGGCCGTGGTGTGGGCGATGATTTCATTGAGGACGCTGATCCTGTTCCCACCGTTGCTCTCCGAATCATTGAATACGGTCTGGGCAAGGGTATCCACCGCTTCCCTGCCGGACCCGGTGAGCCCGATCCCCCGGACATCCGGTGCACCTTTGTCCAGAATGGCTTTTATCAGGCGGCGGGCGGCATCCACAGGATTGCCCTGGGTTCTGTCGTATATATCCAGCAGCGGTTCCCCGGTGTCGATGGCCGTCAACACGGCTTTTGCCCCGGTGGAACCCAGATCCAGACCCAGAACAGAGGGAGTTGTCTGCCAGTCCCGGCTGTTGTCTTCCTCTTCCATCATGGTCACCTGATCCCGGTATGCCATGGCGGAGGGCAACACGGTGAATTTCTGTACCTTTTCAAGGATCAGTTCCTTAGCGTTTGAAGGCAGAGAGACCTGGTCCCCTGCCAGGACTTTATCTGCAGCAATGCGCAACCCGCCCAGCACTTCAATGGCTCCGGCATTGTCCGGTACAATCACTTCCGTATCACAAACCTGTTTAAAGGCCCGGACAAATGATTCCAGGCGGGTGCAGCCCCCGATGAGATATACCGGCCCGGGAGTTTGATTCCGCTTGACCAGGGCAAAGGCGTTTTTGGCAATGGAACCGAAATAGCCTTTGAACAGGCCGGCCCGGGATTTCCCCTGGTTGGCGTAATGGGTCATTTCACTTTTGGCAAATACCGAACACCGGGCGGTGATGGATATCTCCCGGTCGGTCTCAAGGGCCATGGCATCCGCTTCTTCCAGGGAATATCCGAAGCGGCCGGCCAGTTTCTGCAGGGTTTCCCCCGTGCTGGATGAACACTTGTCGTTTTCCAGGAATTGGTAGAGAAACCGGGAGTTGCTTCCGCGATTTACGGACGCACTCCGGGATAAAACACTGTATCCCCCCGCCCCCACATTGACAAGGTTCAGGGTATCCGGGAAATCGGCAGGCTTATGGGATTCCAGCCAGGCTTCCTGGCAGGTATCCTCGGGCAGAATGAGGACGGACTCCGTAAGTTTTTCCGAGTATACCCCCGTGGCGGTAAGAAAGGCGCAATGGCTTATTTCCTTTTCGGCGTACCACCTCTCAAACACCTCCGTCACCTTACCCAGGTGGGCCATTGAACTGATATCTTCGATCTGAAGGGTCCCTGCGTCAGTTATTGTAGCTGTGGCAAATGATGCGGTGGCTTTTCCCAGGTCACATGCGGCTAGTCTCATATCCCTCTCCCTTAACCGTTGAATCGGTATATAAATTTAGAGATTTTGCAAACGTATCACAGTTATGCACCTTGACACAAAATGGGAAAAGGGACATAAATGACTTTAAACACGCCAAAAAGGACATTGTCATGATTCATTTTACGTTTCTGGCCGAGAACGACTGCCTGTCATCCGGGATCACCGGCACCATTGATGCCTTTTCCGTGGCCAATATTTACTGGCAGGTCATGATGAAACATCCGGATCCGCTGTTCACCACGGATATTGTTACCCCCGACGGAAAGATGGTGAAGACAAACGGCGGTATTATGATCACACCGGACAAGGCCATGGAAGATATCACCGAGACCGATCTTGTTGTGATTCCGGGGTTGTTCCGGCCCTTTGATATCCAGGGTGAGCGGTTTGCCCGTATCAGCCAATGGCTTAAATCCCACTACGACAGCGGTACCCGGCTGGCGTCCACATGTACGGGGACATTTCTGCTGGGAAGAACCGGCCTTCTGGACAATAAGATTGCCACCACAAACTGGCAATATGCGGCCCTGTTCAAAAAGAGCTTCCCCCTGGTGGATCTGAGAATAAACCGGATATTCACCGAGGATTCGGGGATATACTGTGCCGGTGCCGCCACCGCCTTCATGGACCTCTGCCTCTACTTCATAAAAAAGTACGGCACCTCGGAGCTTGCCAAAAATTGTGCAAAATCAATGCTGGTGGATCATGACCGGGAAGAGCAGACCCCATACATGGTCCAGGACTTCTGGAAAAATCACTCCGATGAGATTGTGCTCAATTCCCAATTATTCATGGAAGACAACTTCTCAAAGAAAATATCCATCGATTCATTGTCCAAGGAGCTTGGGCTCAGCCCCCGCCACTTCAAGCGCCGGTTTAAAAAGGCCACCGGCGAGAACCCCCTAGCCTACCTTCAGTTGCTGCGGGTTGAGCAGGCAAAAAAGGAGCTGGAAACCACACAGAAGTCCTTCAATGAGATCACCTGGGATGTGGGGTACGAAGAAATCAACTCTTTTAGGAAGCTGTTTAAAAAACACACCGGCATGTCGCCCAAAGAATATCGGAAACGGTTTTCCTGGAGCTGATGACTGAACCGGGAAAACTTTTATTTCCCGGGACTTTCCGGGGTGCGCAGGGTATACTGCCTTTTTTAAACCATGAAGGAGTATGAGATGAAGCATATTGTTGCAGTTGTTGTGGCGGGGATGATGAGTATCGGTGGGGCAGTTTCCGCCTTTGCGGCATCCGGTGATGCGGTGTTGGCAAAGGTTGGGGATCTTGAAATTACGGCACAGGAGGTGGCGGCCAGAGTCCAGCAGATGCCGCCCCAGTATAAACAGGCCTATGCCACGGATGCAGGCAGGGCGCAGTTGGTGGAACAGATGGTTAAGGAAAAACTTGTCTATCTCCAGGCGAAAAAAGAT
>JAKSBB010000457.1 GCA_022361315.1 Desulfobacterales bacterium | reverse complement strand
CTGCCCTGGGCAAAGTCCCTGCAGCAATTCCGTCAGCGGGTGATCTTCCTGCGGTCCCGGCCGGATGTGGATGCTGCTTTTGCCGATCTGCCCGATTTTTCTGCTCCGGGGTTAAACGATACCCTTGGGGAATGGCTTGGCCCTTTTCTGGACGGTATCACTTCCATGGCCGGTTTGAAACGGGTGGATCTGGATGCCGCGCTGAAGCATTTGCTTTCCTGGGAACAGCAGCAGATGATTGATACCCATGCCCCCACCCATATTACGGTGCCTTCGGGTTCCCGGATTCCGGTCAAATACGGGGATGAAAACGGCCCCCTGGACCCGCCGGTGCTGGCCGTACGTCTTCAGGAGATGTTCGGCCTGATGACAACACCGGCCATTGCCAGGAATGCCGTTCCCCTGACCCTTCATCTGCTGTCACCGGCGGGGCGGCCGGTGCAGATTACCCGGGATCTTGCCAATTTCTGGAATCAGACCTATATCCAGGTGAAAAAAGACCTTATGGGACGTTATCCCAAGCATTATTGGCCGGATGATCCGCGGTCCGCCATGCCTACGAACAGGGTGAAACCCAGGGCTAAGACCGGAAAGAATAAATAGTGAGGGAAGATTATGGCATATGACGACACATTGGCTGAACGGATAAGGGAACTGCTCCGGGATGAGCCGGGGATTGAGGAGAAAAAGATGTTTGGCGGCATCTGTGTCCTGCTCCGGGGCAACATGGCCTGCGGTATCCTTAACGAAGATCTTATCGTCCGGGTGGGGCCGGAGAATTACCAGGTCTGCCTGGAAATGGATCATACCCGTGTGTTTGATATCACGGGGCGCGTCATGAAAAACTGGGTGATGGTGTCCAAGGCTGGGTATGTCACAAACCTGGCGGCCTGGGTCAACCGGGGACTGGCATTTGCCGAAACCCTGCCGCCGAAACCGGGGAAATGAATATGAAACCACCCGAAGATCAGCCTGATGAAATGACATCCTGTAAAAACAAATCCGGTGAAGACAGGGCGCAGGCCCTGATGAATGCCCATATGCAAAAGGCCTATACCCTGCTGAACCAGGTGGTTGAAAAATACGGCGTGACCATGCCGGTGCTGTCAAAGGCCATGGGGGAATTTGCCAAGGGGATGATGGCACCGCCGGAAGGCACGGTATGCGCAGAAGGATGTGCCTATTGTTGCCATCTGCGGGTCGGGGTGTCCATTCCTGAACTCCTGGTCCTGTTTTCAGAACTATCTAATCAGGCAACTCCCGAAGGCCTCTCCTGGTTTAAGGGCCGTATCATGGCTACCGTATCCAAAGGAGATACCCTTACCGAAACTTTCTGGCACAGTTCCCAGACCCCCTGTCCTTTTTTGAACGATCAGGGCCGCTGCCTCATTTATGCCATTCGACCTTTTTCCTGCAGGGCCTATCATTCCACGGAGGTTGCGGCCTGCCGCAGGGGGTGGGAAGAACGGCGGGAAGTCCGGGTACCCTGTTTCCCGCTTTACAGAACCGCCACGGATATGTATTCCGCCGTGTTCATCCGGGTTATGAAGGAGAGGGGGCTTGCCTCTTTCCAGGTGGGGCTGGTGAAGGGGCTGGCCATGCTGTTTGATACCCCGGGATTGACGGAGCAGTGGCTGGCGGGCAAGGACGTGTTCCGGCCGGCGGCCTTCTAATTATTAAGTGTTCCCGCTTCTTTCCCGCACAAAATTCCGGATGAGTTGACCTGCCAGGGTATGCGCATCGGGAATCAGGGGGAGTTCATCGTACCTGAACCAGTCCGCCTCAACGATTTCGTCAGGATCAATCCGGATATCGCCTGAGGTGAATTTTGCCGTGAAACCGATCATCAGACTGTCCGGAAACGGCCAGGATTGGCTTCGGACGTACCGTACCTGCGCCACCCGGATCCGGGTTTCCTCGAATACCTCCCGCCGCACACAGTCTTCCAGGGTTTCGGCCGGAGATACAAAGCCGGCCAGAACGGAAAACATCTTCTTGTTGGGAAAGCGTATGCCCCGGGCCAGAAGGATTTCATCACCCCGGGTCACCGCCATAATCACGGCCGGGGAGATTCTGGGATAGGCGGTCAGACCGCAGTTCGGGCAGATCCTTGAGTGTTCCCCTGCAACAGGATCTGTGGGGGTGCCGCACCTGCCGCAATATCTGAAGTTGAGATGAAGATCCAGCACCTGCCTGCCGTATCCGGCCATCTCCCGCCAGGTATCATCCGTCTGCTGGAAAAAGGCTCTCAGGTTGAGCCGAGACATGCCTGTCGGCAGTTCCTTCCCAATAAGTTCTGCGCAATAACAGGGGACGCCGCCGTAGCTGCCGAAGAAATACGGTTGCCCCATGGGGATCGCCTCTGCCCCTTCCGCTGTCAGGCAAGGTACGGTGTCGTTGGCCACAACAAGGTGCCGGGTATCGAAAATAAAGTACAACCTTTCGTCCGGGATGGGGTACGGGGCTGATGCCGAAGGGGTGAAATCCATGGCCCATTCAGGTATCACACACCGGGGAAATTGTCCATCCGGTAATGGATCGTACCTGCAGTTTTGCGGGGCGAAACTTTTGTGTTGTGGAACGCAAAAACGGTGATGTTTCCCGATATAAATATAGTTCAATATATGTGATTTGTTGTTTCAACTGCTTGTTATTACAGTGTAATTCGTTTATGGGTTCTGTTTGGTACGAAAATTGATAGTACGTTGTGGTACATGCGAAAAAAATAGTGTTTCTGCGGTTTACGGAATGTCGCCGTTATCAGGGATAATAGAGAAATATTAATAACTATATAAGGAATAGGAAATGAAGCATTTAAAATTCTGGCAGAAGATGGCTGTGGGGTTCGGTCTGGTAATCACATTGATGCTGATCGGGGGAAAGGTGGCCTGGGATACTTCCAATAATCTTTCCGGCATGACCCATAAGCTGTACCGCCATCCTTTGGCCGTCGGAACCAGTATCCGGGATATCCAGACGGAACTGGTGGCCATTCACCGGTCCATGAAAGATGTGGCCATGTCCGAAAACCTGGAGCAGATGACGGCCAACCAGAAAAAAGTGGACCAGAATGCCGAAGCCGCCCTGGCACATTTCGCAGTACTTAATGAACGGTTTCTCGGGGATAAAAAAGATATCGTCCTGGCCGAGGAACTTTTCAGGGATTGGGCGCCTATCCGGAACAAGGTGATTGAGCAGCGCAGAATTCAGATCGAAAACGATGCCAATGAAATCACCCGGACCGAGGGCGGTCCCCATGTGGCAAAGATCATCAAAGCCATGGACGATCTTATTGCGTTTGCCAACGGTAAAGCCGCAGAATTTTATGAAAAGTCCCAGACCGCTGCTGACGGCAATGCAGCCGAACTGGTGGCTAAATTTTACAGGCATCCCTTTACTGTGGCCACCACTTCCGTGGAAGTGCAGATGGACACCTTTAAAATTCTTAAGATGATGAAGGATCTTTCCGTGGCCAAAACCCCGGAAGCTGTAACCGCCCTGGCAGACGAGGTGAATGCCCTGATTCCGGAAATCATGGATGATTTCGCCCTGATCAAGGAACGCTTCCTCGGGGACAAATCCATGATCCTTAATGCGGAGAAACTCTTTGTGGACTGGAAGCCCATCCGGGATAAGGTCATCGGCATGCGGCTGGCCCAGGTGACGGCCAATCCTAAAGAAATCACCATCACAGAAGGTGCCCCCCATCTGGCAAAACTCATCGGCGTGCTGGACAATATCCGTGCCTTTGCCGACAACAAGGCTGTTGAGTTCAACAAGACTGCGGAGACAAAGGCTGCCGCATCCAACCGCCTCCTGCTGGGGCTGTTCTCCGTTGCCGCCGTTCTGGGGCTGCTGATGGCATTTGTGGTCACCCGCGGGGTCACTAAACCGTTGAACGAAGCCGTATTGATTGCGGAGCAAGTGGCAGGGGGCGATCTCACACAGAAATCATCCATTGATCAGCGGGATGAGATCGGGCGGCTTATCAGTTCTCTGAATACCATGACCGGTAATCTGAGAACGATGTTCACGGATATTTCCAGCGGCACAAAAACGCTGACCGCTTCTTCCTCAGAACTATCCGCCGTCTCCGAGCAAATCACCGCCAGTTCCGACCGGACAGCAGAAAGATCTGTCAGCGTTGCCGGAGCTGCGGAGGAAATGAGCACGAACATGGGGAGCGTGGCCGCCGCCACCGAACAGACCACGGCGAATATTCAGATGATCGTGGCCGCTGCCGAACAGATGACAGCCACCATCAACGAAATCGCCAACAACACGGCAAAAGGCAGCGAAACCACAGGCAGTGCCGTTGAACGGGCCAGGGAAGTTTCCGATCAGGTCGGTCTTCTGGGGGAAGCGGCCGCTGAGATTTCCAAGGTAACGGACACGATCTCCGATATTTCCGAGCAGACCAACCTGCTTGCACTGAACGCCACCATTGAGGCCAGCAGGGCAGGAGATGCCGGTAAGGGGTTCGCCGTTGTGGCCGGTGAGATCAAGAATCTCGCATTGCAGACCGCTGAAGCCACCAGTGAAATCAGCACCCGGATCAACGGGGTACAGGAAAAGACGGCCCAGTCCGTATCCGCCATCACCTCTATTGTGGAGGTTATTTCGGAGATCAACGATATCATGGCAACGGTGGCCACAGCCATTGAAGAGCAGTCCGCCACCACCCGGGAAATTTCAGACAACGTCAGCCAGGCCGCAGTCGGTGTTCAGGAAGTAAACGAAAACGTCAACCAGACCTCCCTGGTGGCTGGGGAAGTAACCCGGGATATCTCAGGGGTCAGCGAGGCCGGCGAAGAAGTGAAAAACGGCAGCCAGCAGGTATACGGCCAGGCTGGCGAGTTACTCGCCCTGGCGGAAGACCTGAATGAAATGGTGAGCCGGTTCAGAGTGAATTAGATAAAGAAGAATTTAAAATAAATCAGGAGAAAGAAAATGAAATTGGAAATGCGTATACCAGAGACGAATGAAAACAAACGTGCCGAAGCCATTGCCGAACATGTACTCATGTCCAGGCTGTACCGGGAAGACACCCGGAAATTTGAAGAGGAAAGAAAACGCAAAATAGACGCCTTGATCGCCACTTTCGGCCCGGACCAGCAGGCTCGGTTGAGGGATTATCAGGCAACTTGGGATCAGATCCTGGTACCGGAGTTCAGAGCTGACTAATACACCAACCAGCAGATTAAGAATAACAAAAGGGAACGGACTCGGCCTGTGTGGCCAGCCGTTCCTTTTTTAATTCTTAATCTTTCGGTCGGTTTTTTAGTCAGCTCTCAATTCCGGTACCAAGATCTGGTCCCAGGTTGCCTGATAAGCCCTCAGCCGAGCCTGCTGGTCCGGGCCGAATGTGGCGATCAAGGCTTCGATTTTGCGTTTTCTTTCCTCTTCAAATTTCCGGGTGTCTTCCCGGTACAGCCTGGACAT
>JAKSBB010000159.1 GCA_022361315.1 Desulfobacterales bacterium | reverse complement strand
CTGCATATCCAGACGGAACTGCCCGGTTAAAATCAGGGTTGAAGCAAAGGGCGAGGTCATACCGCCGAGTTTGAGCATCTCGCCGAAAAAAACGGTGAGCCCGAGGGTGACAAACAGTCCGCAAAGGGTTCCCAGAAAAGCGGTTAATCCTTTCCGGGTAAATCCGGCCACGGAAAAGACAATCACGCCGGAGAGGAACATCAGCATCCAGATACTCAGGACCAGGGGGTGGGTTCCTTTCAAAAGGCCGGGAAGATAAAAAAACCAGATAATCAGCAATACGGCCATGAACGACACCAGGGCTTTGACGCCGATGGTACCGGCATAGGCAACCAGAAGAACGGCAAACACCCCGAAGAGGATGAGTTCCCAATTCTGGCGGTAGGTATTGATGGCCTTTGCACGGGCCCCCACCTTTCCGTCCTCAACCTGTACCGCCAGGAGGATATGGTCCCCCTTGCCGTAGAGTTCATCCAGGTCCCACTGTCCCATCATATGGTTGTCTGCGTTAACCCGGCTTCCCTTGAACGGACCGCCGGTGAGGACAACTTCAAGTTCCTGGACACCGAGGGTGGCCAGGCCTCTTCCCTGCAGGCCGGTATTATCCACTGAGATGACGGTCCCCGGGGTTTCAAGAATCGTGTTCCGGTGATTGCGGTCATCCTGACTGCCCCAGAAATAAAACCCACCGGCCAGAATCAGGCAGAAAATGACCACCGGCACATATCTTTTATTCTTTATCATGTTATTCGTCGGGCCGGGAAGGCCGTCCATGGCAGCCTTCCCGAATTGGTGTCATTAAATCCGGTGTTATTGGATATATGGGATTTTTGCGTATTTCTCATTGGGGCCGACCGTATCGCCCAGCATGGCTTTTGCCACGGGGGCAGGTGCCTTGGAAAGGCTTACCCCGATGATGGAGGCAAGGGTTTTGGGAATACCGGTATTATCCATGAAGCCTGAGAATGATTCTGTGCCGGCACCTTTTGCCGACACGGTGATCAGGGAGGCGGTATGGACGTAGCTGGTCCAGTTCAGCCGTGCCCGGTAGGAGATGAGATGCGCCACGGCGATCATGGTGGGCGAATAGGAATACCCGTAGGTAATCTGCTCCTCTGCAGGCGCGGTCTGGTTGTTATCTTCGGTCTCCATGGCATCTACCAGCATCTTCCGCTCACCTTCAGTCAAATCCGTCAGACCGAAATCCTTTGCCAGATAGTCGAGAAAAAGGCCCTGGCGGACAGCTTTATCCTGCCGCTCTTTGTAGAGCTTCGGATAGACACCGGCCAATACGTCTTCGGTGGATGCCTTCACTTTCAGAAGTTCGGAAAGTTTGAGGAAATACCCTTTGGAATCCATGCTGATGCCCATGGCCATACCGCCGGTTTCATGGTCGGCTGCCACAACGATAAGGGTATCTTCAGGGTGCTTGTTATAAAATTCAACAGCCTGTGCCACGGCATCGTCAAAGGCGAGGGTGTCCCAGATGGTGGCGGCGGCATCATGGCAATGGGCGGCCCAGTCGATCTTTCCGCCTTCCACCATGAAGAAGAAGGGTTTTTCCTGGGCTTCGAGTACCTCAATGCCTTTTTCGGTCAGCTCTGCCAGGGAGGGCATGGCATTGGGGCCGGCCGGGCTGTTTCTCCGGTCGATCTCATACCCCAGCGCACTGTAGGCAAGGGCGGCAAATACTTTTTCCCCTTTTTTAGGGGCCAATGCCCGGAAGGCATCCCGGTCTTTGTCCCCGACAAAGGTGGTGTATCCTTTGTCCTTTAATTCCGCCACCAGGTCTCTTTCATCTTTCCGTTTGGATTTCAGACCTTCGGCGTTTCCTTTGGCCACAAAGTGGCGGTAGCCGCCGCCGGCGAAGTATTCAAATCCGGAGTTGATCTGGTCAACGGCAATGTCGTTTTCCGCAGAGCGGCTCATATTGTGGGCAGAAAAGGCGGCAGGCGTGGCATGGGTAATCCTCACCGAGGTGGCGATCCCCACGGCATAGCCTTTTTCTCGTGCGGCTTCCGCAATGGTTTTAACATCACTTCCGTCCGGAAGCTTGGCAACAACACCATTGGTGGTCTTGTAGCCCGTGGCAAGGGCGGTGCCCCCGGCAGCGGAGTCGGTGATCAGGGTGTTGTCTGCATGGGTGGAAACCAGGGCTGATTGGGGAAAACTGTTCATTACCAGGTTGGCATCCGGATTCTGTGTCTCAACCTTGTGGAAGTACTGGGCGGCCTGGAGCTGGGCCGGTCCCATGCCGTCACCGATGAAGTAAAAGACGTATTTGGGGGCACCCGCCCCGAAAGCCGCACCGGTAAAGCCAAAGATACACCAGGTAAAAAGAAGGGTCATCAGGGTCTTTCTGAACAGCGTGAGTTTCATACTTTATCTCTCCAGTTTGCTAAGGGTGAATAATGAACAACCGGCATCCGGCCATGGATTCGGCATCCGGCTGCCTAAGGCCACATATACGTAAACCCGCCGTAGTCCCGGTGGGTTTGAGCTCCTGGTCTTTCTCGATTGAGACTGAGATATTTCATTGCATCACATAATATGTAATAGGCAATATGTCATTGGCACTACCACAGCTGAAAAGTAAAAACAAGCAGGAAAAATTAATGATGACTATTTTTTAAAACCCATACTTTTTGATTTTGTGGTGGAGATTTTGGGGGGAGATGTCCAGAAGGCGGGCGCTTTTGCTGACATTTCTATCGGTCTTTTCCAGGGTGGAACGGATATAGGCTGCTTCCATCCGTTCAAGATATGCTTTGAGGGGTTCCCCCTGGGCCGGGGGCTGATACTCCGGGCCACAAAATCCATCGGTGCCGGGATCCGGCATGGGGTGGTGTGGTGTCCGGGGTGGCGTACTCAGGTTCCGGGCCATGGTCTGGGTGATGGCCAGTTGCTGTTCCAGAACCTTCTGGCCCAACTTCAGAAGAGAGGCCATATCTTCCGGTGTCTGGTTTGACGGTTGGGAGGCGGAGGATGGCCCCCGGTCTTCTTCATATTTTTCCGTGAAATAGTCCCGGACATGCTTCGTCATGATCCGGTTGCCGCTGCCCATGATGTTCAGGGCACCCTCCACCACATGTTCCAGCTCCCGGACATTGCCCGGCCAGTGGTAGTTAAAGAAGCGGGTGTAGACCCTGTCGTCAATGTATACCTTCCGTCCTGAGAGGCGGCGGTGTTTTTTCAGGAGTACGGGGCAGAGCAGGGGGATATCCAGTTTCCGGCGTCTCAGAGGCGGAACCTTGAGGATCACAACCCCCAGGCGATAGAACAGGTCTTTTCTCAGGCCCCCGCCGGCCAGGGCTTTTTTGGGGTTGACGTTTAACGTACTGATGATCCTTACATCCACGGGGGTTTCGGTAATAGCCCCCACCCGGCGGACCTTTTTTTCCTGCAGGACCCTGAGCAGTTTTGCCTGGAGGTGCAGGGGCATGGAGTTCAGCTCATCCAGGAGAACGGTGCCGGTATGGGCCGATTCCAGGAGCCCTGTTTTTTCCACGGCACCGGTAAAAGCCCCTTTGGCCGTACCGAATAAAAGCCCCTCCAGCAAGGCTTCCGGGATGGCGGCACAATTGATGGGAACAAAGGGGGCATTTTTTCTGGGGCCTTCTTCGTGGATGGCCTGGGCAAAGAGTTCCTTGCCCACACCGGACTCTCCCCAGATCATGACCGGGGAATCGGTTTCTGCGCTGCGCCGGGCCTTTTTAATCACCTGTTTGAATTCGTATTCATCGCCGATGATATCCTGAAAGCCGTAATTCTTTTTCTTTTTTTTACCCAGGCGTTTTTCAAAATCCATGGCTAGGCTGTTGTATGTCTTCTGACTCATGGCCACGCTGTTTACAAAGCAGATGGTTCCCGTGAGCCGGGACCCCTGGAACAAAGGGAATATGGTGGATACGGACATCACCATATTATCCTTGTTCACATAGTAGCAGTAGGTATGGTTCCGTATGGTTTTTCTTTCTTTGATGCATTGGGCCGTGAGGCTGAATTCGTCATCTGCCGCGTACACCTCAGTGACCCTTTTCCCCAGGATCTGCTCGGACCGCACATGGTCTATGGCTTCCTGGGCCGGGTTCATGTAAAGTGCCCGGCTTTTATCATCCGTGACAAAGATGCCGGTGCTGAAATTGTCCCAGATTTTTTTGAATTCAGTAGAAAGAATCTCTGCCAGCCCGATCTGGATGCGGTGGGTGTCTGCCATGGTGCCTCCACAAAAAAAGTGATCAAAGTCTCAAAATTATTTTGTGTTTCTCATTTCATATTTTCCATGGACGGGCAAGTCCTGCAAGCGGTTGTTTTGTTAAGTGCTTGAATTATAAGTGTGAATATGACTTTTTGTTTTTCTGGCATAGACATTGCTCAGGTGTGTGGACGAATCAGGCCTGAATTGGAAAAACAACATCTAAATTAACCTTAGGAGTCACCCATGTCGGAAACAAATCGGAATTTCAACTGGCTGAAAAT
>JAKSBB010001156.1 GCA_022361315.1 Desulfobacterales bacterium | reverse complement strand
TTTTTTCTTTCTCCAAAGATGCTAATCTCATCTATGCCGCTTTCAAGCAGACACACGGTATAGATTTACAGCGAGAAAAATTGCATTGGTGGCAGTTTTTAGCACTATTCATGGACTTAGGGCCGGATACTACTTTCTGCTCTCTGGTGTCTCTACGGAAACGTCGTATGGCTGGGAAGCTTACAAAGGCAGAGCGAGAAGCTGTGTCTGAGCTGGGCGACTGGATGGATGTCCCCCAGCCAGATAACAGAACTGCCGAAGAGAAGCGCAAGGACGAGGATTTCGAAAGACGTTATCAGGCCGCTAAAGCTAAGGAGCGGCTGTAGTGGCTCTCGGATACGACGGAACTATCCGCATAGACACCCGTATAAATACGAGAGGATTCAATGTAGGTATCAAAAGCATGGTAGCTGCACTGAAGCCTCTTGCGCTGGCTTTTGGCCTAACTTTTGGTGTTGCTGGACTTGGTAGATTACTTACTCGTTCTGTAGAAGATGCATCCAATCTAGAAGCGGCTTTGACAGGCCTGAAATCTATTGTAGAAGGAACTAACAACAGTTGGTCCAGAGCACAACAGTTTATATCAGATTATATTGCAGATGGTCTTGTTCCGGCTACTGATGCAATTCAGTCCTACAAAAACTTGCTGCTCAGAGGATACAACACTGACGAGGTAGAGCAGGTTCTCGACATCCTAAAGGACACGGCTGCTTTCGGTCGTCAGGGACGATTGACCATCGGTCAGGCGATCCGAAGCGGTACAGAGGGCTTGAAGAATGAGCTCTCTATCCTGGTTGATAATGCGGGTATAACCAAGAACTTGGTGCTGATGTGGAAGGATTACGCAGCTCAGATCGGCACGACTGTAGGACAGCTAACAAAACAGCAGAAAATACAAGCCGAGATCAATGGTCTGATGGAAGAGTCGCGTCACATGATTGGAGATGCGGCTAAGCTAACCAATACATATCAAGGTAAAGTTTCTGCCTTGAGTGTAAGTTTTTATACTCTGCGTGTTGCCATAGGCAATGCAATCATACCCATACTTTCGGCAATTATCCCATACATAAAATCAGCTATTGATGCTCTTACCGTATTTTTCAATAGGCTAGCAACCATCGTTGGAAGTCTGTTCGGTGTCGATATTGGAGCGGCAAGAGACTCCATGGAGGATACCGCAGCAGCAACAGAAAGTGCAG
>JAKSBB010001088.1 GCA_022361315.1 Desulfobacterales bacterium | reverse complement strand
CTTTCACCCGGGAGATCCTTGAGACAAAAGAGATCAACGCTACGGTTGCAATGGCGGCGATGAGGGAACCCAAAAGCATGCCGGGGGCATGGGCTTCCAGGCCGAAGAACAGTTTCATGACCAGGTAGCCGCCGGCCACACCGGCGATCATGGCATGGCTAAGGGCGTCGCCTAAAAAGGCCATGCGCCGCAGGACCACAAGGCACCCCACGACACCGGCCACCAAGGCGACGATGGAACCGCCGATCAAAGCCTTTTGAAAATAGGTTTCCGCCAGGGGGGCCACAAAAAGATCAAACATCACGCCGTCTCCTTTTTGATCACATCCTTGAAAATTTTCAACCGCCCCTCATAGACCTGGCTGAGCAAATCTTCCTGGAGGACAATATCCGGTTCGCCGTAAGCATAGAGGCGCTGTTTAATGAGCAGCAGCTTGTCAAAGTATTCAGCGGCCGTGGAGAGATCGTGGTGGACCACCACCAATGTTTTGCCCGACGTTTTCGCCCGTTCCAGTACATCCAGAATGGCCCGTTCCGTGGCCGCATCCACCCCGGCAAAGGGTTCATCCAGCAAGAGAATGTCGCTGCCCTGGGCCAAAGCCCGGGCCATGAAAACCCGCTGCTGCTGGCCGCCGGAAAGTTCGCCGATCTGCCGGTGGGCAAAGTCGGCCATACGCACCATCTCCAGAGCCTGCATGGCTGCATCCCGATCTTTTTTACCGGGCGAGTTGTACCAGGCAATCTGCTGGTACCGTCCCATAAGGGCCACTTCCCGGACCGTGATGGGAAAATCCCAGTCAACGGCACCACGCTGGGGGACATAAGCCACCTGGCCCTTGGCGTTTTTTGCATGGATTCCCTTAATTTTTACCGTACCCAGGTCCGGTTTAACAAACCCTAGGATTGCCTTGATAAATGTGGATTTCCCTGCACCGTTGGGGCCGATAACCCCGACCAGGCGGTCTTTTTCAATGCCGACGCTGACATCCAGCAGCGCCGGCCTGGCATTGTAGCTGACGGTAAGGTTCGCCACTTCAATGGCAAAAGGGGTATCAATGGTCATGGTCATTCTCCTTGGGTTTAGCCATAGTGAAACCCACCGTTCCGGCTACCACGGCACCCCGGCTGCCCCAAATCGTCCGGTCGGCTACAGGTATACCGCTGTCCAGCAGGCGAACTCTGACGCAGTGGTCTAAATGGCTTTCGGACATAGGGGGCGCGGCCTTGACATAAAATTCGTTGAATCCGATGGTCGGGAAGATACCTTTTGTGACCGTGATCACCTTTCCACGGAAAATTTCGGCAGGGCCGATTTCCAGAATTTGGCCGTTGAGGCGAACCTCAAGACCCAGGGGGCGGCCGGTATCGTCCAGGGCCAGGGCAAAAGGATCCGCTTCAATTGAAAAACCGGGGGTGATTTCAAGGGTATATTCCCCTGTGCGTATCTCCCGGTCGGCTACCCGGGCCGGACCCTCGGGCAGGGTGGCATCCCGATTGGCGGTGTAGGCCCACAGGCCGCCGACAAAAAATATCCAAACAAAAAGACTGAGTAAAAACCGCATGGTAAAATGACCTATTTCAAGGCATTGACGATGAGCAGGGTATTCTCCCGCATCATGCCGATATAAGTCTCACCGGCAGAGCCTATGGGCCCCATGGAGTCTGAATAGAGTTCTCCGCCGATTTTCACACCGGTTTCCTTGGCGATTTCCCTGATCTGTTTGGGATTAATTGAGGTTTCAACAAAAATAGCAGGGGCACCGGAAGCTTTGATAGACGCCACCACTTTCCGGCGACGCTCCGGAGTGATGCCCCCCCCGACTTCAGCCCCTGTGGACCAGCCCACCGGGGCGATGGACAGGAAATCATTGTTTTCGTTGAATTTGTACTCCCGGCAGAAATAGTTAAAGGCGTCGTGGGTGGTAACCAGGATTCGACGATGGGTCGGAATCTGATTGAGTTCTTCCCGTATCCATGCATCCAGCACCCGGAGCTGCTGGAGAAAGAGCTTGGCCCGGGCCTGGTACAGCCGGTAATTTTTCGGGTCCAGCTTCATTATCCCCTTAGCGATATTGTTCACATAAACGGCGGCGTTGGCCGGGGAAAACCAGGCATGGGGATCGGTGATGTTCTCTCCGGCTTCTTCGATTTCAAGGGGCCGGATACCATCGGTGGTGGTCACCAGAGGCTTGCCGGCATCCCTTGCCAGGGTGGCCATCCAGCTTTTACCCTCCAGATGGAGGCCGTTTTCAAGGCA
This sequence comes from Desulfobacterales bacterium, assembly GCA_022361315.1. Next base: position 3,496 of record JAKSBB010001088.1, on the reverse strand, counting down.
AAGATCCGCCCCAAGAACCAATTGAACATCGTTGGGGGTCACGTTATAGGTATGGGGGTCGGCCCCCGGTGCCAGGATACTTTTAACGATGGCCTGGTCACCGGCGATCTGCCGGGCAAAGTCTGCAATCTGGGTGGTGGACGCCACGATGACCGGTTTTTCACCTGATGAGGCCGCCGCCGTCAAAGTTAACGTCAAAGAAATGAAGAGGAATACTAAAATCTGACTCAGAACTATCTTAAAAAGGCTTCGCATGATGTCTCTCCTTTCATTATTTAAGCATGAAAAAACTAGTAATTCTGTATTTTTAAGTTTCAAGGAAAAAAAGGACGATCCCTTTCAGCTTACCCGCAGGCCAGCATATCGTCGATGTCCGGATGTTCCCCGGCACTGCGCTCTGCAAAATAATATAACAGTTCATCTTCCGGGCTGATCACCGCAGCACCGCCAAGCTGGAGCGTATTACCCTGGATTCCCCCCTGCCGGTGCCCGGATTTCAAGGCGGAAAGCCCCCTGAACAAAACGCTGGGGCCTATCAATCCCGAAATGCTGTTTGAAAACCCCAGCAGTCCATATGCATCCCGACCGGGATCGGCAAAGAGAAGGCCTTTGTACCCGGTGGCCGCTCTGAAGGCGTTAAAATGTTTGGGCGCCCCCGTGCCGATCACCGCCAGATTCAAACCACGCGTTTCAAAAGCATTCTGATTCTCTGCCAGGTCAGCCACCTGCTGACGGCAGAACAGTCAGCCGAAATGACGGACAAATACCAGTACGGTGGTCCTGTCCTGCCACAAGCTGCCAAGGGGGACATCACCGCCGTTTTCATCAACCACCATTGTTGCGCCCAATTCATCTATCGGAACGTCTTTCATCTCTGTCTCCCCTTGGGTATGGCACCTTAGATTTTTTATTCCGGTACGCTGATTTGCGCAAGCCGTTCCTCTGGCCCGGTATTCTATCCCCGGGAAAAGTCGAAAATGATTAATCATACCGGAAATCCCGGTTTAATCAAGGCAACCGGCAGGTTTATTCCGGACTATTTTAAGCCGTCGCACCCTCCGGAAAAAATCTTTCAGCTCCTGATCACATAGAATTTCGTATCCACCGACATCACGGGAAATGTATCTGGTAGCAACGCTTTCTCAATTTCAATAAAACCGTTTTTTTCGTAAAACCTGTGGGCCGCATGAAATTTTGATGTGGTCCCCAGAAAGATCTGTCCGACACTGTTTTCCCCGGCCCATGCAAAAAGAGTTTCCAACAAAAGCCCTGCAGTGCCTGCGCCACCGCCCCGGAATTCGGCATCAACAAACATCTTCCGAAGGGCAGCCTGTCCGCCGCCGATGTCCAGCAGCGCCACGGTGCCGACAATACTGCCGCCGCATTCAGCCACCCAAAAATTTCCGCTACCCGACTGGTAGAATTCCGGAATATCCATCAGGTCAGGCTGGTCTTCGGCTGAAATGGGAATTTTAAACTCCCGGTTTTGAATGCCCACAATCAGGGGGACCAATTCATCTTCATCCCCCGGTATGAATGGACGCACCTTTATGTCAGGTTTCATCATTCCACTCCAATCTTAAGATACGGCTGTAGAAAACAGCCGGCATGAATACAAAAAGAACGTAATCACAAGCAGATCATAATCCTGCTTTATGTCCAGCTCAATACTTTTTTCTGTTCCCAGTATCCTGTCTCCCGGGATTGCATTTTTTCTGAGAAGACCCATATTTTGTTTATTCTCAATAGCGTTCGGAGAACAACGCATCATCGTTCCGCAAATCCAATAAAAAAGCGAGGGCATCATGTTTTCCATCGGCTTCACCATAGAACGAACCATCCGGATCAGCATGGATATCAAAACGATCTTTAATATGGTCTCCGACTTCAATACCTGGAGGGTTTGGTCACCATGGCTCTGCCAGGAACCGGGTTGTCCCCTGACCATAACGGGGAATCCCGGTGAAACGGGGCACAGGCAGGCCTGGAACGGCCAACAGATCGGCCAGGGGGAGATGATCCTTGACATCTGCCAACCAAACCGTCAACTGGATTATCAACTCTCATTTATCCGGCCCTGGAAAAGCCGGGCGACCGTAGGCTTCCGGTTTGAGGAAGAGGCCGGTGGTACCCGGGTGACCTGGACCATGCAGGGCAGTCTGCCCTTCTATCTCTTTTTCATGAAGAAAATGATGGCCGCGTGGATCGGTTGTGACTATGACCGGGGACTGGCCATGCTCAAGGAGCTGGCCGAGACCGGTACCGTCCTGTCCCAAACAGCGGCTCACGGTGTAACGGACCGGGAGGGACTCCACTATGTGGGTCGGAAACAGGCCTGCACCATGGATGACATCGGGGCGGTCATGGAGAATGTCTTTACTGACCTCCACGATCAGATTACAAACCGCCGCCTGCCCCAGCCGGATATATTCTTCTCCATTTACCATAAATGCGATATGGTCCGCCGTCACTGTGAATTCACTGCGGGATGCGGCTATTATACCCCCCCTGAAAAACTTGAGATCTCCGGGATGGCCCACGGCCGGCTGCCCGCCCACAAGGCACTTCATGTTACCCATACCGGTCCCTACCGCCACCTGGGCAATGCCTGGGCCACAGCCATGGGCACGCAGCGCAGCCAAAAACTGAAACCCAACAAAGCGGTGCCCATGTATGAAATTTATGTGAATGATCCTCAAGCCACGGATGAGGCGGAGATCCATACGGATATCTTCATCCCCGTAAAGGCCTGAAAAGGTTCACACAAACACAGCCCCCATGGCCACGGTGAACTGGGGGTGGTCCGTGACATGGATATCGCACATGAGGGCGTCCTCCAGACACTCTATTAGTCCCAGGTTTCGGGCCGGACCGCCATCCACATAAACCGGTTCCGCCAGCAGACCGGAACCGGCCAGGGACGCGATGCGCCGGGCCACCGCAGTATTGATGCCCTGGATGATGCGCTGCCGGTCCGTGCCCTTGGCCAGGAGGGAAACAATTTCGCTTTCTGCGAATACGGCACAGGTGGCATTTATGCCCACGGGTTCCACATCGTCGCTCAGGTAAAAGCCTTCCAGGGAAATGTCCAGGATCTTTGCGGCGATCTCAAAAAATCTGCCGGTGCCAGCCGCGCATTTGTCGTTCATCCGAAAGTCCAGCACCTGGCCGGTATCCGACAATTTGATAATCTTGACGTCCTGTCCCCCGATATTGATGAGGGTACGGACCGCCCCATCCGTGAGACGGTAAATCCCGGCGGCGTTGGCCGTTATCTCGTCGATGGTCGTGTCCTTTGAATCAATGAGGTTCCGGCCGTATCCCGTTACGCAGGTTCTCCCAATATCCCCCTCACCAATACCGCAGTATTCCAGCCCCTCACCGATGAGGCCGCGGACCACGCCGGACTGGCCGGGTTTGGTGGGGAGCACTTTTTTCCAGCGGAGATTCCCCGCCGCATCCAGAAATACGATTTTTATGCCGGTGCTGCCGACAT
>JAKSBB010000962.1 GCA_022361315.1 Desulfobacterales bacterium | reverse complement strand
GACAATGAAGAACTCATTTTGTCCGCTCTTTTAGATGAGCTTAAAAAATCCACGAAAAAAGCGAACGATTCTTTAGACAAGGGGCTTACAAATCTCAATGGGGCCCTTGATGAGCTGTCACAAAAGAGAGCAGAGAGGGCTAAATAATGGGTGTTTATAACGATATAGTTGCCGCAGTAAAGCAAGCATTGATTTTGAATGAAAAAGTCGAAAATACGGGCAAAGTTCTGGATCTGGTTGCTTCAGAACTCCGCGACCATGACCGGCGTATTGTCCGGTTAGAAACGCTTGTTGAAGTCGCCAAGCTAAAACAGATATCAGATAAATAAAATAGAGAAAAGGATAGCCGCCCTGAAATTTTGTGTCTCTCTGTGTTGCCACGGTTCATCGTAAGTTCAAATTCCTTGTTAAATGCCGAAAATTAAGAATGCTGTACCAATCCGCGATCGGCTTCAATGAGATAAACGTGACGAAACGAATATCTGTTTTATATTTGTAAAATGCTGATATACTGACAGGAAACGCCAAAACCAACCAAGGAGTGATCCCATGTCCAAGCTCACGGCAATTGCAGAGAACCCCTGGCTGAATCTGATCTCCGGTGTTATTCTCATCATTACGGCAGGCAGCCAAATCATACAGACCTTCGGTGACGGACACATAGGCGCCCATCACGGTGTCGCGGTATTCGGCCTTGTCCAGGTGATCCAATGCCTTCCCCATATTCTTCACGGTACGGAACAGATGTCCAAGATAAACAAGGAGTAACTAAAACCAAAAGGGAGATCGTCATGGCCAAAAAAGAAGATACCCCCCTGGATGTAAAAGAAGGAGCAAAAGAAGATACCAAACAAAACGTCAAACTAAAAGAACACACCGCCTTCAAAAATCGTCACACGGAAGAATCAAAAAAACACCGGGCGGTCTGGGTCAAGAAGAAAACCCTGGACTATGAGGCCGAGCTGCGGTCTCTCCAGATTGAACTGCTCAAATGGCAGAACCACGTGATTGCCAATGAGGAACGCTTTCTGCTCATCTTCGAAGGGCGGGACGCCGCAGGCAAGGGCGGCACCATCAAACGGGTGGTGGAGCATCTCAACCCCCGGGGTGCCAGAATCGTTGCCCTGTCAAAACCCAGCGACCGGGAACGGACCCAATGGTACTTCCAGCGGTATGTTCAACAGCTTCCCTCCGGCGGCGAAATCGTCCTCTTTGACCGGAGCTGGTACAACCGGGCCATGGTGGAGCCCACCATGGGATTCTGCACGGATGAAGAAAACAAGCGGTTCCTCAAAGATGTCCCCCTGCTGGAATCCATGCTGGTCAAGGGCGGCATCCGGATGTTCAAGTTCTACTTCAGTGTTTCAAAATCAGAGCAGGACAGACGGTTCCAGTCACGCCTCACCGATCCCTTAAAGCAGTATAAAATTTCCGACGTGGACCTGGCAGCACAGGACAAATGGGACGACAACACCATCCGGAAGTTCCAGATGCTCAACGAAACCAACCGTTCCATTGCCCCCTGGACAATTATCCGGTCGGACAAAAAGAAGAAGGCGCGGATCAACTGCATCAAACATCTTCTCTCCAACGTTGAGTACAAAGGGAAAACCGACACAGTTTCCCTCACCCCGAACCCGAAAATCGTAGTATCCGGCATTGATGAAATCCGGTTTATGGAGGAACATCTGATGTCGGGGAAGGATCTGCCGGGATAATCAGCCAAAAAGTTTCCTATTATGAAAATAATGATAAATTAAGAAAAACAGCGGCGGAGCTTAAGAAAGTATCAAATCATTTGGCAAGCACCCTAATTTTCAACCGCCACAACAGCATTTTTGAAATAAATATTAGTAGACACTGCAACTTTCGTCTCGTTTTGCGTCAGCTCCGAACCCGATTCAAGTTGACAAATAGAAAACTTTTGAGGTACACGGAACCAGAATTTGTTCTGATACACCAGTACTGAACCCGGTCCCGTTTGGCACCGGGTCTTTTTAAGGAGAATGAGATGAAAAAAATGAACTTGAAAACCAGTCTGATTTTAGGACTGGCCCTGATCCTGACCACAACTCTGACAATGCCTGCCTTTGCCGGCAGCGTTAAATTCGGACACGTGGCCCCGCCCTTCCACGGCCAGGCCAAAGGTGTGGATGCCTTTGCCGCCCATGTAAAAGAAAAAACCAACGGAAAAATCGACATTGCCACCTTTCCTTCCGGCCAGCTTGGCGGAGAACGCTCCATGGCAGAGCAGGTTCAGGCCGGCACCCTTCAGATTGCCGCATTGACCACTGCGGTACTCCAGAACTTTGTCCCCCAGGGTGCGATTCTGGACATGCCATTTATCTTCCCGGACCGGAAAACCGCCTATGCCACCCTGGATGATCCCGAAGTACAGGAAAAGATCTTTTCCTACTTCCCCAAAAAAGGATTCATCGCCATCGGATGGACGGAAAACGAGATCCGTGACTTCACCAACAACAAACGGCCGGTGAGAACTCCCGAAGACATCAAGGGCCTGAAGGTACGGGTCATGAATTCTCCGGTATATCTGGATACCTTCAAACAACTGGGGGCTTCTCCCGTGGGCATTCCCTTCCCGGAAACCTACAACGCCCTCCAGACCGGCGTCATTGACGCCCAGGAAAACCCCATCCTCACCTCAGTCCTGATGAAGTTCACCGAAGTCACCAAACATGTGACCCGGACCCAGCACTGCCTGACCGAGTGCATCATCGTGGTCAGCATCGACTACTGGGAAAGCCTCTCCGCCAAGGAACAGGAGATCTTCAGGGAAGCTGCCAAAATCGCCATTGATACCAACCGGAAAGTCAATGCCGAACTTCACAACGCCCTTCCCAAATCCGGTATTTCCATTGCCGATTATGCCAAGAAAAACGGCATTGAAATGCTGGAACTCACCACGGAAGAGCGTGAAGCCTTCAGACAGGCCATGGTACCGGTATGGAACAAGTACCGTAAAAAAATCGGAAACGACCTTTTCGATTTCATGCTGGCAAAAATCAAGGCCCATCAGCAATAAGCATATCACCCACCCGCAGGCTTAGGCGCGATACGCCCTAAGCCTGCGGTCGTATTTCGGAGACCTTTTCGTGCAGCGGATTCTTCAGTATTTGGACCGGGCGGAAAACATCGCCCTGGTCTGGACTATTTTAAGCCTTGCCCTGATCGGATTTGTTCAGGTGATTGCAAGGTACGTATTCAACTACAGCTTCACCTGGTATGAAGAGCTGGGGAGATACCTGGGGGTATTCATCGCCTTTCTGGGTGCGTCCATCGGCGTCAAAACCGGCAGCCATTTCACCATGGACCTGGTGGTGTCCAAACTGGGGCAGCCCCTTCAGGGCCTGGTGAGGGGCCTGACCAACACCCTTGCAGCCCTGTTCTTTTTCACCGTGGCCTGGTATTCCTGGAAAATCGTCATGCGGATGCACGGGTACGAGACCACCTCGCCCACCATGGAAATTCCCATGTACATCGCCTATCTGCCCATACCGGTGTTTTCAATATTCATCGGCATCCGGTTTTCTGCCAAGGCCATTGAGTTCCTGAGGGGATTGAAACAGGAGGCACCCCAATGATACTGACCATCTGCATCTGTTTTGCCGCCCTGCTGCTTTTAGGGATGCCCATTGCCGTCATCCTCGGTATCACCACCCTGGTCTGCCTGGTGTTTTTCACCTCCACCCCCCTGCACATTATCACCCAGCAGTTGTTTAATGCCCTGGACAAGTTTGTGCTTCTGGCCATCCCGTTTTTCATCCTGGCCGGGGCCATCATGACCCGGGGGGGCATTGCCCGCAAGCTGGTGGCATTTGTGAATGCCCTGGTGGGATGGTTCCCCGGAGGGCTTGCCATGGCCGGCATCCTGGCCTGCAT
>JAKSBB010000696.1 GCA_022361315.1 Desulfobacterales bacterium | reverse complement strand
GGGGTGTCGTCAATGATCCGCACCTACGGACTGGTGGACGGGGCCTTCCGCCTGGCAGGATTGACGGCGCTTTATCATGATACCGTTCCCGGGGAGGCCTATGTGGACGGGGTGGCCGTGGCCGGCGGATTCCGGGGGATGGGGATTGGTTCCGGCCTCCTTGCTGCGCTTGAAAAACGGGCCTACGGCAGGGGAATGGAAAGGCTCACCCTTGAGGTCATTGATTCAAATCCCAGGGCCCACGCCCTTTATCTCCGCCTGGGCTTCAGGGATGTCAGCAACTCAAACCTCTGGCCCGTCAATAAAATTTTCGGCTTTCCCTTTGACCGAACCACATTGATGGAAAAGCGGTTGGACAGCGGAGCCTGAGCTGTGTCTGATCCACTTTTCGGTTCATTTGTCTGGCCCGGCGGCCCGGACTGAACGTATTCAGAATAGATCCGGCCCTGACAATTGCCCGGGAGGATCTTCATGGGTTTGTCCATACCCTTGAAGAGGTCTTGAACCAGATTTGAACCCGAATCCGAAAATGCTGGTCAGGTGCGGATTTTGAATACCGCAGATACAATCCTCGGCTGCCTGCAACCCGGGCATTTTCCCGGTTTCCTGAAACTGTTTCGCTGCCGGAATTCAAACACGCAGTTCCGGCAGGCGGCCGGGGTGGCCTCCAGCCGCTTCCTGCTGCGTTTCACTGTTTTTTGAATGGCTGCCAGGTGATGGGGAACATCTTTTTCCATGATCCGTACAGCCTGGGAGATTTCCCGGGCGGTCATGGGAGATGCCTCCAAAAGACTGATGATTTCCCGGCGGATGGTCTGGCTGCGTTCGTTGTTCATGGCCTTAGATCATACACCGGCAACACCCCGTGGTAAAATAAATTTACAATTTTTTATGGGGCGGCAGGCGGAAAATAATGTAGACTTAGGCCGTTACAGGACTTTTTAGCTGCAAGGAGGGAATATGCCGAATCCGATACACCTGGTGTCCAGCGGATTGAAATTTGCCGGCGGCAGGGCCCTGCTCAGGTTCGCCGGCTGGGCCGGGGTGGCAGTGGCCGTGGGGGAAGTGGGGTGGTTTGCCGCAAAAAAAGGAAAGATCCTGGAACGCTTCACCCATTACTATTGTGAGGAGGGTGATGTCACCTGCGGCAAGATGATCCCCGATGACCTGGTGGTTCAGGCCCTTGCCGATGCCGGTACCAGCCATGCCGCCGTTGAGGTCAAGTGTCCCCACTGCCCCAAGGGAAAGCGTACGGTTCACCCTGAGGAGTGGCGGAAGATGACCGAACAGCGGAAAAAATGGTCCTGAAGCTTCGACCACAACTTTTAGTTCCTGCGCAACCAATCCGTTGAAATATTAGGCGTATGTTTTCAGTTGACAATGAAACTGAGCTGGTTTATATGGTGGCAGAACGGTCAGTTGCATTATCAACTTAAAGATGGTTTCAGGGATGTTGAAGGGAGACTATGTTTTTAAAATTTGCACCGGAGTCCATCGGCAGGCGGATCAATCATCTGTTTCGTCTGTCCAGGCGGCATCTGGGCCTCGAGATGAAAAAGCTGGATGTAGGGGCCGGGGATTACGCCTTTATTGCCATGCTCTTTATTTCGGACGGGCAGAGTCAGGATGCCTTGTCCAGAAACATGCAGGTGGACAAATCTTATACGGCCCGGGCCGTGGCAAAGCTTGAGAAGATGGGATTGGTGGAACGACGGCCGGACCCTGACGAACACCGTATCAAGCGTGTCTTTTTGACGGAAGATGCCAGAGCCAAAGAACAGGCATTTTTTACTTTGTTCCGGGGCTGGCATGACATTCTTGTGAAAGATATTCCACCCGAAGAACTCACGATTATTCTGAACGGCCTGGATAAGATGCTGGAAAACGGCCGGGCACACCTCGGACTGGAAGAACCTGACGAAATATTTTCAAGGATTAAACGATGAAATATGTAAAACGGCTGATTATTTTCGTGCCCATCATTCTCGGTGTTGCCCTGATGGTGGTAATGAAAAACAATAAAAAACCCCCGGTGCGTCTGGCGGACCAGGAACGGGTACAGGCGGTCCGTGTGATGCCGCTGACCAGGATGGATGTGGTGCCGCAGACGATTGGGTATGGGTATGTCCAGGCCTATCGCACCTGGCAGGCCATCCCCGAAGTTTCCGGCCAGGTGGTGTATCTGGACGAGAAGATTAAAAAGGGGCATTTTATCAAAAAGGGGGAGGTGCTGCTGAGGATCGATACCCGGGCCTACGGCCTGGCGGAATCCCGGGGGGTGGCAGAGGTGATGAGCATTGATGCCCAGCTCAAGGAACTGGAACAGTCCCGAAAGAATACCCAGCGCCTCCTGTCCATTGAAAAAAAGTCCCTGGCCATCGCGGTCCAGGAACTGGAGCGCAAGCGTAAGCTTTATGAAAAACAGTATATCTCCGCCTCCGAACTGGAGAAGGAAGAGACCAATGTCCTCAGCCGCCAGACCAACGTCAATGACCTGCAGAATACCCTGAAGCTGATTCCGGCCCAGAAACGGGCGCTCCAGGCCCAGAAAAAATCCGGTGAGTCCTCGGTGGCCGAGCGCCGCCTGGATGTATCCAAGACAGAGATCCGATCCCCCTTTGACGGTCGGGTTTCCCAGGTGAACATTGAAAAGTTTCAGTTCGCATCGGCCGGCACGGTATTGCTGGAAGCCGAAAGTATTGAGCGGGCTGAAATACCGGTCCAGCTCAGCCCCAGGGAATTCTTCAAACTGCTGCCCCGCCATCACAGGTCACCTTTTCAGCAGGTCCCGGACATAGACACCATCAGGCGCGCCATCGGCATTTCAGCAAAGGTGCGGCTGCCTCTGGATGAACGTCACACCATTGAGTGGGATGCGCAGTTCTCACGCACCGGTGAATCTATCGATCCCGCCACCGGTACCCTGACCTTTTTTGTTACCGTGGAAAACCCCTATGCCGGCCTCATTCCGGGAAAACGTCCGCCCCTGGCCACCAATATGTACGTGGAGGTGGCCCTTGCCGGCAGACCCTTGCCCGACCGCTTCGTCATCCCCAGAAGTGCCGTCCAT
>JAKSBB010001037.1 GCA_022361315.1 Desulfobacterales bacterium | reverse complement strand
TCTGCGGAGAGCGCAACGGATATGAATTCAGATACGGCGGAGAGGAAAAAGGCCCCAGACCTGAAGAGGACGGCCTGACCCCTGAAAAATGGGTTGAATACGTACACATGAATGAATGCAAGGCAGGGGTGCAGGAAGAATGGTGGTTCCACCGTGACGGCTGTGGCTCCAGGTTCAAAACTTTCCGGGATACGACCACGAATCTCGAACAGAAGCAGGAGGGCTAACCCATGACTACCAGATTTAATAACCTGCCCACACTGAAGGTCGATGCCGGGGAAAAGATCCCCTTCACCTACAAGGGTAAGAAATTTTACGGCGCCAAAGGCGACACCATTGCCACGGCCCTTTATGCCAACGGCATCCGCATTTACGCAAGAAGTCTGAAGTACCATCGTCCCCGCGGGTTCTACTCCATGGACGGTGAGTGCTCCAACACCATGATGGAAGTGGACGGCGTTCCCAACGTACGTACCGAAACCACCTACCTGACCCCCAATATGGTCATCAAGGAACAGAACGTTAAGGGTTCCGCAGACAAAGACCTCATGGGTTTCATGGATAAAATGGACTGGGCCATGCCCGCCGGTTTCTACTACGACGTCATGCACAAGCCGGCCAAGATCTGGCCCATCGCCCAGAAGCAGATCCGTAAGGCGGCAGGGATAGGCGCCCTCAGCCCGGATTACATCATGCCGGGCAAATATGACGAAATCTATCCCAACTGCGAGATCTGCGTCATCGGCGGTGGCCCCGCCGGTATGACCGCAGCGCTTTCTGCTGCCGAAAGCGGCAAACGGGTGATCCTGATGGAAGTCCGTCCCTGGCTGGGGGGCAACTTCGAATACAGATCCGCTGAATACGCAGAAGGTCAGACTTATAACCAGAGAGCTGCGGTTCTTGCTTCGGAAGTGGAAGCCTGCGAAAATATCCGTGTCTTCACCTCCACTGCCAACGTGGGCGTTTACAACAACAACCTGGTTACCGGTTTCCAGATGGGCGGTGAAAAAGATGTGTTCACCGAACGTTACATTGAAATCCGCGCCAATTCCGTTGTTGTGGCCACCGGCTGCATCGAACGTCCCCTGCTCTTTGACAACAACGAACGCCCGGGCGTCATGCAGGCAGGTACCGCGCTTAGAATGGCCAACACCTACGGTCTGCTCCCCGGTAAAAATGCGGTCTTCTCCATCGGTCACGATCTCGGTCTTGAAGCAGCCGTTGCCCTGTTCGACCTGGGCATGAAGATTGAACTGCTGGCCGACATCCGTGAAGACGGCCAGGATCCCGAACTTGAAAAAGCGGTCCAGGCCCGCGGCATTACCCTGCTCAAGGGCTGGGTGGCAGCAACCGCCAACGGCAGAAAACAGGTGGAGAGTGTGACCATGACCACCGTTGACGGTACCGTCAGCCGTGACATTGAATGTGACCTCATCGTTGCATCCGCCGGTTTCACCCCCCTCACAGGGCCGCTTGTTGTGAACCAGGCCAAACTGAAATACGACAGCCACACCAACTTCTTCCTGCCCACGGACATCCCCGTAAGAATGTACGCGGCAGGCCGCCTGCTGGGCTTTGAAGACGGCGCATCCATCGAGGCGTCCGGCCGCGTGGCCGGTTACGAAGCCATTGGCGATGTTGCCAAGGCCGATGCAGCCAAAGCCGCTCTGGCTGAACTGCCCGGACCCGCAAGGGGCTGCAAGCTCATCAACGCACCTGTCAAGGGCCGCAAGAGCTTCATCTGCTTTGACGAAGACACCACCATCAAAAACGTTAAACAGTCCATCGACAAGGGCTTTGACGTTCCCGAGCTGATCAAACGGTTCTCCGGCGCAGGCCTTGGACCCGGCCAGTTCGGCATCCCGGGACACAACCTCCCGCTGTACACCGCCAAGTATCAGGCACAGCCGGAAGTCAAAATCCGTCCCACGACGGTTCGTCCGCCGCTGGTGCCCACCAACCTGGCTACCTATGCCGGTACCAACCACAACATGTTCAAGATTACCCCCATCGACGATCTTCAGAAAAAAGACGGCGGTATCTTTAGAAACATCGGGGTTTGGCAGAGAGCCCGTTACTTTTCAAACGATCTGACCTGTAAGGCGGAAATCGAGAATGTCCGCGAAAACGTGGGCATGCTGGACGGTTCCACCCTGGGTAAATTCCGTATCCACGGTCCCGACGCTGAAAAGGCACTGCAGCGGGTATACATCTCCGATATGAGCAAGTGCAAAGAAGGCCGTGTGAAGTACACTGCCATGTGTAACGACGACGGCTGCGTCATCGACGACGGTGTTGTGATCAAGAACGGTGAAAACGACTACTACTTGACCACGTCCACCGGCCGCGCCGGCCAGACCGTTGAGTGGATCCGTTACCACACCCGGTATGAAAACTGGGATTTCGCCATCGTGAACCTCACCGACTCCATGGGTGTTATTAACCTCTCCGGCCCCAATGCCAGAAAGGTTCTTGAAAAGGTAACAGACGCCGACGTATCCAACGAAGGTTTCGGTTTCTCCGAATACAAAGAGTTGAACCTCGGTGGTATCCCCGTCAAGGCCATGCGTCTTGGCTTCGTTGGCGAACTCTCCTACGAGTTCCACGTCCCTTCATCTTACATGAAGGCCCTGTGGCTCATGCTCTGGGAAGCCGGCAAGGAATTCAACATCATGAACTTCGGTGTTGAAGCCCAGAACGTGCTTCGTATGGAAAAATGCCACATCATCCTGGGCCAGGAAACCGAACAGCGTACCAACCTTCTGGACGCAGGCCTCGGATTCCTCTGGGCAAGAAAACTGTCCGAATGGAAGAAAGTCGGTGCGGTTGCCCTTCGCCAGGCTGAAGGTGACGAATCCCGTCTGACCCTGGTGGGTATCAAGATGGAAAACAAACACCGCGCTCCCAGAGACGGTGCACTCATCGTTGACGACAAGGTCCGCGGCTACATTGCAACGGCAAGAGACTCTTTTGCCCTGGGCGAAGCCGTGGGTATGGCACTGGTTGAAAAGCACATGTCAAAGTTGGGCACCCGTCTGAGCATCTTTGAAGACGAGTGCAACGGGAATTTGATTTACGGTAAGGTCGTTCCCATGCCGTTCTACGATCCCGAAGGCAAACGGATGAAAATGTAAGGGAATGATTACCATGAATGATATTAAACGATACTCACCGGTTCAATTTAGCAAGGCAGCCCCGGCAAAGACCGAAAGCCGGGACAACTACGACGTGGTCATGGAATATGCCAAGGAAGGGTCAGGCCCCTGGATTGTGGACCTGAGCCACCGGATGCGCCTGGATGTCCAGAGTGCCGACCTTGGTTCCAAGAAACCTTTTGACATCGATATTCCGGAAGTCCCCTGCCAGTCCGTGCTGTCCAACGGCGTTCTGGTGAACCGGATGAACGGTACCCAGGCCTCCGTATATCACCTGGCAGGTGATGATGCGGTGATGCCCAAGGAAATCGAGTACACGGATGTATCCGAGAACACGGTCTTCGTGGCCATCTTCGGTAAATCCGTTTTCCAGATCCTGGAAAAACTGTCCAACCTGGATTTCACCGATCCTGAAAGAAAGGCCCCCTTTCTTTTCCAGGGTCCCTTCTCCCATGTCCCCTGCCAGATCGTAACGGTTTGCAAGGACGGGGATAAATCCGGGGTGGTGCTCACCTGTTCCCGCGGCTACGGCAGAGATATTATCCATGCCATCGAGCATGCAGGTGAAGAGTTCGGACTTAGACCGGCGGGTGAAGCCAGATTCACCGAATGGATGGCCGGTCTGTAAGAACGTGTAACCGCGAAACGAGCGAGACAGGTAAAAATCCATAGAGTGATGGCGGGCGCGGAAGATTATGCCGCCTCGGCTGACCGCGCCCCCATCAACCTGGCCTTGGTTTTTTACCAAATAAACAACAAGGAGATGTAACCATGAGCGAAAAATTTGATGCAATCATTATCGGTGCCGGTGTTATCGGTGCCCCCATTGCCTACGAGCTGTCCAAAATGGGCTATAAAACCCTGACCGTGGACAAACTTCCGGATGCCGGTGAAGGGTCCACTGCAGGGTCCTGCGCCATTGTCCGTGCCCATTACTCCACCGAAGACGGTGTGGCCATGGCCTACGAAGGGTTCAAATACTGGCTGGACTGGGAAAACTACCTGGACAACGTCGAAGACGAAAAAGGCCTTGCCAAGTACATGAACACAGGTTCCCTGCTGATCAAGTCCAAGGGGCACAAATGGCAGAACGTACAGAAGCATTACGATGCTGTGGGCGTTCAGTACGAAGAGTGGGATAACGATAAGATCAAAGAAATGGTTCCGGTTGCCGATCTCCATGAACACTGGCCCGTTCGCCGTCCCGAAGACCCCAAATTTTTTGATGAACCCACTGAAATGCTGGAAGGCGGCATCTTCTGCCCCGAAGGCGGCTATGTAAACGATCCCGCACTTTCCGCCCATAACATCATGAGAGCGGCCGAAGCCAAAGGTGCCACGTTCAAGTTCAACGCCGAAGTGACCGACGTCAGAAGTGCAGACGGAAAAGTCTGCGGTATCACCCTGGCCGACGGCACCGAGTATGACGCCCCCATCGTTGTTAACGTTGGCGGCCCCCACTCCTTCAAAATCAACCAGATGGCCGAAGGCGTTTGGGAAGGCTGCAACATCAAAACCAAATCCCTGCGTCACGAAGTCATGTACTGCCCCTCACCGGACGATTATGACTACCTGAACGACGGTTACCATATGTCCGACGGCGACATCGGCTGCTACGTCAGACCTGAAACCGGCAACCTCTTCCTCATCGGTTCCGAAGACCCGGAATGTGATCCCCAGGAATGGGTGGATCCGGATGATTTCTACGCAGGCCGCGGCGGCCACGGCCGTGACAACGTCCTCACCGAAGAACAGTGGAAAGCCCAGTGCTACCGTCTCGGCAAACGTATTCCCTCTCTCCAGGTTCCCAACCAGCCCAAAGGCGTTGTTGATCTGTACGACTGCTCCGACGACTGGATTCCCATCTATGATAAATCCGACCTCCCCGGCTACTACATGGCTATCGGCACCTCCGGTAACCAGTACAAGAACGCCCCGGTTGTCGGCCTCATGATGGCTGAACTGATCGACGCCTGCGAAAAGGGCCTGGATCATGACAAAGAGCCGTACCAGTTTACTTACAAGTACACTGGCCGGAAAATGGACGTGGGTTTCTTCTCCCGTAAGAGAGAAATCAACTACAACTCCAGTTTCTCTGTAAACGGCTAATGTAAGACTTCTACACGGCAGGCCCGTGGCCTGCTTTGGGAGTGTGTGATATGTGATTGGGGCAGCGGCTGATTTTCGGCCCTGCCCCTTTGCATATAGGCGTTGCATTAACCGGCAGCCGGAGGCCCAGTGACCCACGCTAAAATCCGTTCGCTCGTCGTGAGCGCCCGGATAGCGGAAATTCCCGATTCTTTCTGTCCTGACGCCTCGAGAATTTACGCCGCTTTGGGTCACTGCACCACCGTCTGCCTGGCCCTCCTGGTTTACAGACTGAGGAGGCTGGTCAGCCACGCCTGACAGGGAAGGGTGGAAAAAAACGGGTGTGTAGTGTAAATATCCAGTGATGAGGCTGTCTTTAATAATTAGACTTTTGGCCTTAGTTCAAGGCGTATTTTAGTTTTAACCGGAGGCATACATGAAGGTATGTCGAGGATTAAAACTAAAATACAACGAAGAAATTAGGTCAAAAGGCAATTATTAGGGATAGCCGTACAACCAAATAAGTATGGTGTGGAAAGATTATGCAAATTTATGTCTGTGTAAAACATGTGCCGGACTCTGCGGCAAATATCCATATTCTGGGTAAGGATCAGATTGACGAGAATGTCGCCTTTCTGCTCAACCCCTATGACGAGCATGCCGTGTCCGAGGCGGCGGCGTTGAAGAAGGCCAATGCGGGCAGTGAGATTATTGCTGTGACCGTGGGCAAGGCCGATGCCGATAAAACCCTGAGGTCTGCCATGGCCATGGGTGCCGACCGGGGGATTCTGGTGGAAACCGATGAGACCTGCGACAGTATGATCACGGCGCGGGCGCTGGTGGCGGCCATCAAACGGGACGGTACGCCGGATATTATTCTTACCGGTAAAGAGTCCATTGATGCCGAAGGGATGCAGACCCTCTTCCGGGTGGGCGTTATGATGGATATGCCCGTTATGACCAATGCGGCCGGACTTACCGTAGATGGGGATAAGGCCACAGTGGTCTGCGAGCTTTCCGGGGGCAATACACGGACCTTTGAAACCGGTCTACCCTGTGTGATCGGTGCGGGCCGCGGGTTGAATACACCCTCCTATCCCACCTTTCCGGATGTGGTAAAGGCCAGGAAGAAACCGGTGGAAACCGTTGCCCTGGACAGTCTCGGAATTGATCCTCCCAAGGGGTCTGCAAAGATTGTCGGGCTGGAACCTCTGGTCCAGAACCGGACACCAAAAGAGATAACCGGCACCCCTGCGGAGCAGGCCGCACAGATCGTGAACATTCTGAAAAACGAGGCAAAGGTGATATCATGACCCAATCCATAAATAAGATCGGAATTATCATCGAGACGGAAAACGGATCTGTCAAGGAAACCAACTTCGGGATGATCACCCTTGCCAACCGGGGGAATGCTGAGCTTTTTGCCCTGATGGGAGAAAACACGGACGCTGCCGACGCACTTGCAAAATACGGCATCACCACCGTGGTTGATCTTGGATTGCCGGAAGAGCCCAATGTCCGGCTGAACCCGGATGTCAGAGCCAAGGCTGTTGTGGCGGCAGTCAATGAACTGGGACTGGACGGTGTGTTCGGGTTGTCCTCCGCAGAGGGCAAAGACCTGATTCCCAGGGTGGCCGCTTACCTGGATGCCCCTTTGGTCATGGACTGTCTGGATGTGGATCTGGAAACCAAGACGGGTAAAACTTCCCAATACTCCGGCAAAGTGGTTGCAGATATTCAGCTTACCGGGGACATTACCGTTTTCGGTATCCGGCCTAACGCGGTAAAAGGCGAGCCGGCAGCTGCTGAGGCAACCACCGCTTCTCTGGCGGCTGCGGATACATCCTCAAACCTGGCCCTGGTCTCCTGGGATGAGAGCAGCACAGATGATTCCCAGGTCAGTCTGTCGGAAGCCGATATCATCGTGGCCGGCGGCAGAGGGTTGAAAAACGGAGAGAACTTTTCCCTCCTCTTTGATTGCGCGGACAAAATGAAGGCCGCTGTGGGGGCCTCAAGAGTCGCCGTGGATGAAGGCTGGGTCGCCTATGCCCACCAGGTGGGGCAGACCGGTGAAAAGGTTAGTCCTTCCGTTTACATTGCCTGCGGCATCTCCGGTTCCATCCAGCATTTTGCCGGTATGAAAACCTCCAAAATGATCATTGCGGTGAATACGGATGAGAATGCTGCCATGGTTGCCAACAGCGACTATTACGTGTTGGGGGATCTTTTCGAGATATTGCCGGAAATAATCAAACAGATATAGCCAACGACACTATATAATTATGATGTCG
>JAKSBB010000130.1 GCA_022361315.1 Desulfobacterales bacterium | reverse complement strand
TGGCATACCACACCCGGTTGACCGGGTGTGGCATTGTTCTTTCAGAGTGGGTCAGCCTTCGTTAACCACCCGGATGATGCGTTCTGTGGCCCAGTCCACCTCTTTTCTGGTGATGACCAGAGGCGGCGCAAACCTCAGCGTATAGGTGTGGGTTTCCTTGCAGAGGATACCTTCCGCTTTCAGGCGTTCGGCCACACGTCTGGCCCCGCCTTCCGTGCCCTCTTTCAACTCGATGGCAATCATCAGCCCTCTGCCCCGGATATCTTTGATACCGGGGTTGTCGATGGCCTGCAGGCGTTTCAGGAAGTAGTCCCCCATCTCCCGGGCATTATCGATCATTCCCTCATCCACCAATACCTGAAGGGCGGTTCTGGCCACGCTGCAGGCCAGGGGGTTGCCGCCGAAGGTGGAGCCGTGCTGGCCGGGCTGAAGGGTGCCCAGTACCTCGGTGTTGGAGAGAACCGCGGAAACGGGGTAAAATCCGCCGGAAAGCGCCTTGCCGATGAGGGTCATGTCGGACTCGATGCCTTCATGTTCCTCTGCCAGCAGGGTGCCGGTGCGGCCAAGACCCGTCTGGATCTCGTCCAGGATCAGCATCACGTTGTTTTCGGTGCAGATATCCCGGGCCTTCTGCAGATAGCCTTCCGGGGGAATGATTACCCCGGCTTCTCCCTGGATGGGTTCCACCAGGAACCCCACCGTATTCGGAGTGATAGCTGCCTCAAGGGCGTCGGCATCCCCGTAGGGTATGATTTTAAATCCCGGTGCAAAGGGACCGAAGTTATCCCTGGCGTTGGGATCGGTGGAAAAACCGACGATCCCCAGGGTCCGGCCGTGGAAATTGTCCTCGCAGACAATGATTTCCGCCTTGTCCTGTTCGACGCCTTTTACCTCGTATCCCCATTTGCGGACGGACTTGATGGCGGTTTCAACCGCCTCCGCCCCGGAGTTCATGGGCAGGACCTTGTGGGAGTTGGTCAGCCGGCACAGCTCTTCGTAGAGCAGGGGCAACTGGTCGTTCCGGAAGGCCCGTGAGGTCAGGGTGAGTTTTTCCGCCTGGGAGACCATGGCTTGTTTGATTTTGGGGTGGCAGTGGCCCTGGTTGACGGCGGAATAGGCGGAGAGGCAGTCCATGTAGCGGTTGCCGTCCACATCCCAGACCCAGACGCCCTCCCCCCGGTTGAGGACAACATCTAGGGGTTTATAGTTCTTTGCCCCGTAGTTGTTCTCAAGATCTATGAGTTCTGCGGTTTTCATAAGCATTATTCTGATCCTTCCCCCATTTACCTGTTCAGGTTTTTGTGGAACAGGTCCACGGAACGGATGGGGATATCCAGCAGCCTGGAAATTTGGGTTTTGGCGGCAATGCCGGTGTATTCCACATGATCGGGAATAACTGAGCTCAGGCCTAAACTCTCCCGCTTCTTTGCCATAATGGTTTCATCAGTCAGATCTCTGACAGCGACGTTCAGTCTTTCGGCGACATATGCTTTGGCCTGATCGATTTTCATCTGCTTTGTCAGCTGCATCCAGGCGACCAGATCTCCGGCCGTTCGGACACCGCCCATGCAAGATGACACGATCTGAGCAATGGCGACCCCGTGGGAATCTCCTGTGCCTACCTACAACCCGTCCGCTTTGCCGATTTCCACGAGGGCCTTGG
>JAKSBB010000569.1 GCA_022361315.1 Desulfobacterales bacterium | reverse complement strand
CACCAGTCTCTGACGAATCCCCTCTTCTTTCTGTTTTAACAGGGCATCTTTTCCGATAAACGGTCCTTTGTTCCAGTCCACGGCAAATGCAAGTGCGGCTTCAAGGGGGGTCTCCATGGGAGTGATGTCTGTTTCCCAGTGGCGGTACCCCACCTCCACCCGCATGGAGTTGATGGCCTGGAGCCCGATATGAACCAGCCCTTTCTTTTCCCCTGCCTCGCAGAAATGGTCGAACAGCGGAATCATGAAGTTGGTGGGGACATAGAGCTCCCATCCCAATTCCCCCACATAGGAAATTCTGATGGCCAGTGCCCTTGCGTAACCAAAATCAATATATTGAGCGGTCTGATAGGGAAAGGCCTCGTCTGAAAGGTCGTCATCGGTAAGCCCTTGCAAAAACTGTCTCGAATTGGGCCCCATTACCGCCAGCATGCCCCAGGCATGGGTGACGTCGGTCAAGGTAACAAGCCCGCCTTCAGGTACCCTACGGCGCAGCAGATCCATATCATGGACACCGGTGGCCGTGGCCGTTACCAGAAAGAACTCGTCCCGGCCCAGCCGGGTAATGGTGACATCGGACTCGTAGCAACCGCGCTCGTTCAAAATACCGGTATATACGGTTTTCCCTTTGGGGACATCCAGGTTGTTGGTGCAGGCGTTCTGCAGGAAACTGAGCGCATCTTTGCCCTGGATCATGATCTTCGCCATGGAAGAGCCGTCGTACATGCCCAGGTTTTCCCTGGCAGCCCGGTGCTCATTGGCCTGATGTTCGAACCAGTTGGGCATCTTCCAGTCATAGACGTGCTTGGGTTCCACCCCCTGGGGGGCAAACCAGTCCGGCCGTTCCCAGCCTGAAATCTGGGAAAAGCATGCGCCGAGTTTGGTGTAACGGTCGTTCAAAGGAGACCACATCGCCTTTCGACCCGTTTCTTTTTGCCGGTTGGGATAATGCAGGTGGTAGTTGACCCCCAACGCTTCCACCGAACGGTCCTCCACATAATTCATATTCTGCTGCCATGAATAAAACCGCGTGGGGCTCACCGGCCAGAAGTCATATTCCGGATATCCCTGGACAATATGCCGTGCCAGTTCACGGCCGACGCCGCCGGCACAGGCAATACCGGTAGAGTTCATCCCGCATCCCAGGAATACGTTATCCCATCCCGGGGCTTCACCCATGATAAAATTACTGTCGACGGCGAAACTCTCGGGCACAACATCCATGCTTCTGAACTCCGCTTCCTCCATGGCCGGGAACCGGTCGAAGGCACAGTCCACGAAAATTTCAAACTGTTCCCAGTCTTCCGGCAAGACGTTGTTTTCCCAGTCTTTGGGAATCCCCTTACGCCCCCAGGGCTGGGCCACGGGCTCTGAACCGCCGAACAGCAGGCCGCCGCCCTCACCTTTAAAATAGGTCCAGCCGTCATAATCCCTGACCATGGGCATATGAAGCGGCATACCTTCAATGGGAAGGGTTACCGCATGGTAATGCTTTACGGGGTGCAGGGGAACGCTGATATCCAGCCATTGACCCAGTTGTCTGGACCACATCCCGCCGCAGATCACGAGATATTCGCAGGCAATGTCTCCCATATCGGTTTTCACCCCCGTCACCCGTTCTCCGCTGTGGATCAGATCGGTGACCAGGGTGTCCTGAAAAATGCGAACGCCCTGGTTACGGGCACCTTTGGCAAAGGCCATGGTGGTGTCGATGGGATTGGTATATCCGTCCCCGGGGATATAAAATGCCCCTTCAAGCCCTTCGGTACTCATCCCCGGCACAAGGTCCCTTGCCTCTGACAGGGAAACCTCGTTAAATTCAATGCCGTAGGACCGTGCGGTTGAGGCCGCCCTTTGTAACTCGATGTAACGGTCCCGGGTCTGGGCAAGGGATACGGAGCCGCTTTTATAATACCCGGTTCCCATCCCGGTAATCTCTTCAAGCTTCGGATAGATTTCATGGGCATAGGAAACCAACCGGGACAATTGCCTGTTTGAACGGAACTGTCCCAGCATGCCGGCCGCCGCGAAGGTCGTGCCCGAGCTGAGGGTTTTTCGTTCCAGCACCACCACATCGGTGAACCCGTAATCGGCCAGATGATATGCCGTGCTGCATCCAACGATGCCGCCGCCGATAATCACCACCTGGGCAGCTTCGGGAAGTTGACTGGTCATGATTGTTATCTCCTGATATTGAAAGGGAAGGTTGACCAAACGGCTCCAACCTTCCCGAAGTTAAACATTGTAAAAAAACTAATCCATGTCCGGAACCGGAATGCCGAATGTTGCCAACACAGCATCCAGCTCAGTCTTCAACGCCCTGAAATTTTCAGGGGCCTGGTAGGCCGCTTCCAACCGCTCCAGTTTAGCCTTCACCCGCCCTTCGTATTCGGCATTGAAGTCATCCACTTCTTTGCCGCGCATGGCAAGGTCCGGCACAAACATTTCCGTGCGGCAATTCTTGAACGTATGGGGGTGGGTCAGAAAAATGCCCCCGGGGCCCACCTCGTCAATGGCGGTCAGCGCAAGGCTCTCCTCATCTATTCGAACCGGCGTATGCACCCGGTCGAGCATGCTGAGTATCTCGCAATCCATGATGTATTTTTCCACGGACATGGACAGATAAGAGTCCATGATTCCGGCGGCATGTACAACAATATCGGTTCCGGAGTGGAAATTGCTGTCAAGAAGCAACATGGCTTCCATGGCCGCCTGGGGGCTCAAAGCGGACTGGGCGTCTGTGGGGCCAGCACAGCCCCTTGTGGGCAGCCCGTATATCGCCGCAAGCGCTGCGCCGTACCGGGTGCCGATGGAACTTTCCGGGCCGCCGATGGCAGTGCCTGCGGACTGAAGGTCACTGGCCTGGGCAATGGGAAGTCCGTAAAACACAGGAGCGCCTGATCTCATCAGCTGGCTGATGGCAACCCCAGCCAGCACTTCGGCATTCCCCAGAGCCATGGCGCCTGCCATGGTGACAGGTCCGGTATTACCGGCCATTGCGCCGCAGTTAATGGAAACGGACTGGCCGGAGGTTAAATAGACCCGCATGGATTCAAGCTGGCTGGCATCGTATTGCAACGGGGTGTTGCAGTTGATAACCCCCATCATGGTTGTGGGCATCTCCCCACCGGTCTCGGTCCCCGTGGCACAGGCCAGAAGGGCCATCATCTGCTCCGTTTCCCTGCCCACCGGGGCATGCCCGATCAGGCACTTATCCGTAAAAAGCAGGGCCAGGTACTGCATAATTGCGGCACTCTGATCCTGGGGCACCTCGCTTGTCTGTACCAGCACCCCGCCGTTGAGATCAATCTGGGGGCACACCTGGCCGAGGCGGGCAAAGCGGATATAGTCAGCCACGGTTCCCGGCCGGCGTGTGCCGTCCGGATCACGGACAAAAGCGGCACCGAAACCCGGGGTGCAATGAACGTTTCCCCGGCCGAAGCTAAGGTTATGTTCAGGATTCAACGCATTGAAACGAATCTGTGACGGTGCCTGTTCAACCAGTGCAAGCACTTTATCTCCCTCAAAGTAAATCCGTTTCCCGTCGGATCTGAATCCGTGCTGTGTCAGCATTTCCCGGGTTTTCTCTTCGTGGATAACAAGGCCGGTTTTCTCCAGAATCGATATGGAGGCCTCATGAATCCTTTGCAGATCATCTCTGCCGTGGAAATTACATTTCATCGGCAACCTACCCTTCCAGTAATTTTGCCGTCACAAGGATATCCTTGATTTTTGCCTTGACCTCATCCGTGGCCGGCTGCATGGGAAGTCTGGGGGCCCCGCCGTAGTACCCCAGCATATCCATGGCCGCTTTCAATCCTGCCACGCCGTAGGTTGCCGTGATGGCCGTGTTCACCGGTGCCAGTCTGCGCTGCAGTACCGCAGCCGAATCCATATCCCCTTTTTTAACCAGCTCAATCAGCCTCAGGCACTGGGCAGGTGCAATATTCGCCAGGGCCAGAATGCCGCCGACGCATCCCAGGGACAAGGCCCCCATCAGCGCCCCTGCCGTTCCCACCAATGTCTGGAAATCGGAAGGCACCTGATCGATGACTTCGGCAAGCTGGGCAACATTGCCGGTACTGTCCTTTAAGCCGATGATGTTGGGATGACGGCTCAACTCGGAAACCAGGGCAACCGACGTGTTGATCCCCGTATATTTGGGTACGTTGTAAATCAGCACAGGAATATCAGAGGCATCGGCAACCGCCGTGAAATGCTGCACCAAAGCGCCATGATTCATGGCGCCGGTATAGTAATTCGGGGTAAGGAGAAGGGCGGCATGGGCCCCTTTCTTGGCAGCCTTGTTGGTCATATCAATGGTTTCTCTGGTACTTTCGCAACCCGTCCCGGCAATGAGAACCATGTCTTTGCGTGCATTCTGAGCCACGGTTTCCATAACCTCAAGCTTCTCTTCGGAAGTGAGATAGGGATATTCGCCGTTGGAACCGAAAATGACCATGCCCTTCAGAGGGAAAGCATTCCATTTTTCAATATTCGCGGCCATTTTATCGTGGGCAATGTCACCGTTTTCCTCAAAAGAAGTCAGGATCGGGGGAAATGCGCCGTTTAAGCTTAAATCTGTCATCATTATTTTCCTTTATAATTCATTTTTCAGTGCGGTGAGCAGCCGTGTGACGTTCTCTTCCCGGGCAGTATGCCCCATGAGGCCGATACGCCATATGACGCCGGCCAAAGGTCCGAGTCCGGCACCAATTTCAATATTGTACTCTTTTAACAGGGTTTGACGGACTCTGGCCTCGTCAACACCTTCGGGAACCATGACTGAATTGAGCATGGGCAGCCGGTATTCGGGCGCCACCAGCATGGACAGCCCGAGTTCTTCAAGACCGCTGACCAGCTGGTTATGGACATTTTGATGCCTGGTGAATACATTATCCATGCCCTCTTCAAGTACCAGACCAACCGCCTGGTAGAGGCCATAGATCATATTGATGGGGGCGGTATGATGGTAGGCGCGGCTGGTGCCTTCCCAGTATGCGGTGATCATGGTTAAATCAAGATACCAGTTGGGGACCTTTGTTTTTCTTGCCTTAAGGGCGTCAACGGCCTTCTGGGAAAAGGTGAGCGGGGCCAGGCCCGGCGGGCAGGCCAGACATTTCTGGGTGCCGCTGTAAAGGGCATCAATTTCCCATTCATCCACTTTAACCGGCATACCGCCCAGACTGGTAACCGCATCCACAAGGAAAAGCGCACCGCTGTCCTTAACCAGTTTTCCGATTTCCGCCACAGGGTTTCTGACGCCTGTAGAGGTTTCCGCATGAACCACAGCCACGAGCTTATAGCTGGCCGAGGCAAGCTTTGCTTTCACTTCGTCAATGATAACCGGGGTTCCCCATTCAAACTCCAGGGTATCCACATCCGCACCCAGCCGGGTTGCAACGTCCTGCATCCGGGTACCGAACACGCCATTGATAATGACAAGCACCTTGTCTCCGGGCTCCACCAGGTTGACAAAGCAGGTTTCCATTCCGGAAGAGCCGGTGCCGCTCATGGGCATGGTCAGCCGGTTCTCGGTTTCCAGCAATGTCTGCAGTTGCGCTTTTAAGCCATCCATGATCTCGATGAAATAAGGATCCAGATGACCGATGGTGGGCTTGGCCAGTGCATCATAAATGGGCTGGGGAACGGTGGAAGGCCCTGGGCCCATCAACAGTACTTCATTAATATCATTCAGCAAAT